>DASXEF010000465.1:0-1709 GCA_036490255.1 Kofleriaceae bacterium | reverse complement strand
CCAACAGCTCGATGCAGGTGGCCGTGACATTCGCGATCCCGGCGGCTTTCGCGCGTTCGGGATCGATCTCGTAACGGTCGCCGCGCATCGGATCGTGGATGAAGAATGGCACGGGCGACAGCGTGTGGCTGGTCTTCGCGACCGGCGTGCCCGACGCGTCGCGTAGGACCTTGCCCTTCTTGTCGCGCTGGAACATCTCGTCGGCGTTGCCGTGATCGGCCGTAACTACGAGGATTCCTTGCAGCTCCTCGATGGCCTTCGCGAGCCGCGCGAGCTCGAGGTCGACGGTCTCGACCGCGACCACGGTCGCGTCGAACCTGCCGGTGTGGCCGACCATGTCGCCGTTCGCGTAGTTGACTCGCGCGAACCGGTGCTTGCCGGTGCGCAATTCGGCGATCAGTCGATCGGTGATCTCGGCGGCCTTCATCCACGGCCGCTGATCGAACGGCACGCGATCCGATGGCACCTCGAGATACGTCTCGGTGCCTTCGTCGAACATGCCGCTTCTGTTTCCGTTCCAGAAGTACGTGACGTGCCCGTACTTCTGCGTCTCCGAAATCGCGAGCTGCGAGATGTGATCGGCGGCCAGGATCTCGCCCATCGGCCGCTCGATCTCCGGCGGCGAGACCAGATAGTGCTGCGGAATGTGGAGATCGCCGTCGTACTCCATCATCCCGGCGTAGAGCACGTCGGGCTTGCGCACGCGATCGAATTTGTCGAGCTGCGCGTCGTCGAACGCGCGCGAGATCTCGATCGCGCGGTCGCCGCGGAAGTTGAACATCACGACCGCGTCGCCATCTTGGATCGACGCCTTCGGCTCGACCGTGAACACGCCGAGGTCCTGATCGGTCGCGTCGGGCTTCTCCGCGCGCAACGCCGCGAGCGCCGCACTCGCCGACGGATACGACGGCGCGTCGGCGAGCACGTGCGTGTGCCAGCCGCGCTCGACCATCGCCCAATCGGCTTCGTAGCGATCCATCGTGATGAACATGCGGCCGCCGCCCGACACGATGCGCGCATCGATCGACGGGTTAGAGCTGCGCAGGCCGCTCAAATACCGTTCCGTGCGATCGATGTATTCCTGCGCCGACCGCGGCGGGACGTCGCGGCCGTCGAGTAACGCGTGGACGTACAGCTTCTTGCAGCCGGCCTTGGCGGCGGCGCCGAGCATCGCCTCGAGATGATCGAGGTGCGAGTGGACGTTGCCGTCGGAGAGCAGGCCGATGAAGTGGACGGCGCCGCCGCGCGCGCCGCGCTCGATCACCCGTTTCCACGTCTCGCCTTCGAACAACGCGCCGGATTTGATCGCACGGTTCACGAGCATCGCGCCCTGCGCATAGACTTTGCCGGCGCCGAGCGCGTTGTGACCGACCTCGCTGTTGCCCATGTCGTCGTCGGACGGCAATCCGACGGCTCGACCATGCGCTCGCAATTCGGCGCGTGCTCCCGGCACCCAGAGCCGGTCCATCGTCGGCGTCGATGCGATCGCGACCGCATCGGCTTCATCACCCGCGCCGCGACCAATCCCGTCCATGACGACCAAGACCACAGGGCCCTTCGGAGGGCCCTGCCGGGGGTGACGACGCATGCGCGGACCTTAGTACGAGAAGCAGGTTTACACAGCGCATCCCGGCGTCAGCGCCGTCCCAAGACCTAGATCCACTGTTCTCGCGTACTTCGCGTTGGCATTCCTCGCGCAATAGGGTCGG
>DASXEF010000340.1:0-10319 GCA_036490255.1 Kofleriaceae bacterium | reverse complement strand
CGCGATCGCCGTCGGCTTTCGCGAGTTTTTGGTGCTTCGCCGGCGGCTCGCCGTGACAGCTGCCGAAGCACGCGGCGTGATCGGGCTTGCCGACCAGCTTGCCGGCGGCATCAGTCGCGTGGCAGTGCGTGCACGCGATCGCATCGGCGCCGCTGACGTCGACGTCGCGCGCGTGCAGCGTGTGATCGAAGCCGTCGCCGAACGCGAGGCTCGTCAGTAATACGACCAGCGCGATCGCGCGGGCCGTCACCTCAAGCCGCCGGGCGCGCCTGCAGCTCGTGATACATCGCGCGCAACGCGACGTCCGACGTCACGTTCTGCTGTGTCGCGACCATGACGCACTTGATCGTCTCGCGCGTCAGCTTGACCGGCGCGGGCTCGAGCACGGCGGGATTGTGCTCGAGCATCTGCAGCGTCAGCACCGCGAAGAACAGCGGCCACAAACAGAACAAGCGCAGGCCGGTCTCGCTCTCGGGCAGCGCGAGCGTGTACTCGAACGCGCGATCGATCTCCTGGCGCGCGACGCCGACGAGCTCGTCGAGCAACGCGACCGCTTGCTGGCGCTTCTCGGGCAGCGCGAGCGTGCGCACGTTGAGGCCGTGCGCGGCGAGACGATCTTTCGGCAGCCAGCAGATGCCGCGATCGAGATCCTCGCGGACGTCCTTCAAGATGTTGGTGAGCTGCAGCGCGCGGCCGAACGCGCGGGCTCGCGGCTCGAGCACGTGCGCGATGTCGCGCGCGGCCTTCGAGTAGCTGATGAACAGACCGGTGAGCATCTCGCCGACGGTGCCGGCGACGTAGTAGCAGTACGTCATCAGCGAATCGAGGCTCGACAAGCCGTCGACGCTGGGCCGGCCGTGCACGCCGCGCGTGATCTCGTCCATGCCCTTGGCCATCGTGCCGACGCAGCGCGCGACGTAGGGCTGCGTCCACGCGGGCAGGTCGGCGAGCGCTTGCAGCACGGTCCGCGTGTGCTCGAGCAGCTCGACCTCGGCGGCCGGCGCTTCGGCGCGCACGCTGCGGCGCGCGACCTTCGTGAACTCGTCGGCGCGCGCTTGCCAGTTGTCGGGCAGCGCGACGAGCTGCGCGAGCTCGCCGAACAGCTCGGTCCGCGGTCCGGTGCCTTCGTCTTCGAGCGTGTCGGCGATGCGGCACAACAGATATGCAACCGTCACGACGAGGTCGAGCGGTTGTGGCAGCACCGGGATGTTCAGCGCGAAGGTGCGCGAGACATCGGGCAGAATTCGGCGCGCGAAGGTTTCCGGAGTGTCCACAGCTAGGCTCGGGCGAAGAGTCGAAGTAGGCACGTGCGTATCACGGAGGTTTCGCTTGCCCAACCTCGACGAACGGCAAAATGGCGAGCGACAAACTGCGCAATTCGTGAGGTTAGGAGCGTACCAACGCTCAGTATCGCCCCTCCATCATGAGCCGCAGGCTCTTGTAGCCGGTGATCTCGGGCTCGAAATCCAGCGCGGACGAGATCTCGTAACTGGCGAACAATCGCAGGCGCTGACCGATCCACGCGTCGATCTGAGCGCGGCCGCCGCCGCGAAACGACACGGTTTGGATGCCGGTATCGCCGTCGGTGGGGCAGATCACGGTCGCCATCGCGCAGTAGTCGAGCGCGTAGCGGGTGCGCCGGCCGTAGACCTCGACGAGGAACGAGAACTTTCGGGCGCCGAGCGTCATCCGCGCCGTCGTGCCGATCTCGGTGAAGCTGCGCTCGCCGAGCTGGCTCGACGCGCTCTCTGGGATCGGATCGGCGACGTTGGGGTGGTCGATGATCTCGGCCTGCGCCGGATCGTCGGTGTCGGTCTCGCGCGTGAGGATGCTCGCACCGAGCGAGACCCGGCGGCGTAAGCGGAGCTCGACCGCGGCGCCGCCTTCGACGTAGCTCGGCGTGTACGCCGCCTGCGCGTTCGAATCGTCGACGTACGACACCGCGCCGCGCGCGAACACGTCGACGTTCTCGGCGATCAACGTGCCGGCCTTCGCGCTCAGCAGCCACTGGGGCAGGACGGGTCCGAGATCGAGATAGCGCCGCGCGGCGACCGGATCGTTGTCGAGCACGGTCGGATCCCACAACCAATCGTCGGCGCTCGTGTGCGACGCATCGATCACGAGGCTGGTGACGTCGCTGTAGCGCGCGCGGATGTTGACGCGCTCGCTGACCCAGCGCCCCGACAGCGCGCGAAACGCGGTCTGCACGCTGACGCGCTTCGTCTTGTACGCGATGACCGCCTGCAAGTGGTTCGTCGAGTCGGTGTTGGTGCCCGAGCTCAGCGCGAGCGATTGCACTTCGACCGACAGCGGCACGTGCACCGCCGGATCGAGATCGACGCCCACGTTGCCGCCGAGCACGCCGGCGCGATCCACGGGCAGCGTCGGATCGATCGTGTAATCGGGCACGAGGCTGCCGGCGTAGACGTTCGCGTGCAGCACCGTGCCGTCCCACGCCGCGTTGCCGCCGTAGATGTGCAGCGCCCACGGGCCGTAGACGTAGAGCTCGCCGGCGCGCACGCGCAGCGGCTCGAGGTACGGCTGCGGCATGAAGTCCTTGAGCTCCGCGTAGGCGGCGCGTGGCTCGAAGCCGCTGCGATCGAACCAGGTCGCGATCGGATTCGGCTCGGCGACGAGGCCGCTCTTGTTCGCGGCCGCATCGAGCGGCGCGTACGTCTGCGTCGTTGCGACGGCCTGGAACTGCGCGTTGAAGTACGTCGACAGCGAGTCGTAGCCGACGCCGTGCGTGCTGACGAAACCTTCACCGAAGCCGTACGCACGCGTGGTCGCGAACTCGCGGCGCTGATCGCTCGTCGCGGTCCCGAAGCCCGTCGCGTTCGCGGGGTTCTGCAGCGCGGTCGTGCCGTCGACGACGTAGCCGAGATCGATCTGCGCCGCGACGTGCTGCTGGAGATTGCGCACGTTCGCGGGCTCGTTGACGTCTTCGGCGGGTATCGGCGCGGGCACCGTGACGAGCGACGGCGGCGTGGCGATCGGCGTGGCGGCGGCGACCTGCTTCGGCCGCATGCTCAGCTTCACCGGCTGTCGCTCGAGATCCAGATTCGCGGGATCGGCGAGCGCGGTGCCGCCGAGCGCGATGATCGCGATCGCCGCTTTCATCGCTTGGGCGCTCCGGCGAACGATCCGTGGCAACCGTTGCCGGTGCACGACGCCTTCTGATCGACGTGGCAGGTCAGGCAGGCGATCACGTTCTCGCGCGCCGCCATCGCGTGATCGTATTGATACGAGCCGGGGAACCCGTGCGAGCGCGGTCGCTGGCTATGACACGCGGTGCAGAACGAGATCACGTGGCACGTCGCACAGCGCTCGCGATGCGCGATCGCTTCGGGACCGTGATCGAGCTCGCGGAACGTGATCCGATGATCGGCGGGCTTCATCGTCCGATGGCACTCGTCGCAGGTATCGGCGGCGTTGCCCGACATCTGCGTGTGGCACGTCGCGCAGCGCGCGCTGTCCCGCGCGGCGACCTCGGCGTGATCGGTGCGAAACGCGATCGTGTGATCGAGCGGCTTCTCGGTCGTCGGCAAGTGGTCGCGCGGCGCGAGCGTCGCGAACGAGTTCTCGCGGCCGACGTGGCACGTCGCGCACACGCGCATGCGCGCGGTCTCGGGCGTGCGATCGGTATCGTCGTGGCACGCGACGCAACGCGTGATCGGCGGTGCAGGATGCGCGTCTTCGCCCGCTTGCGTGGTTCGGTCGTGGCATTGCTCGCAGCGGATCTGCGTGCCCTTGCGATCGACGCGATGGCTCGCGTGATCGAAGCGAAGGTCGCCGGTGATCAGCTGCGGCTGCAGGCGCAGCTTCGAGACCGGCGCGTGACAGCTCGCGCACTGGCCCATCGTGACGAGCCCGGGCGGGCTCGCCTCGGGCGCATGGCAGCGCGCGCAGATCGCGTGATCGGGCCGCGCGAGCTTGCCGTCGCGCACGTGGCAGTCGGCGCACGTGACGTGAAAGCCGACCGCGTGCTCGACCGAGCCGGAATCGAGGTGGCGCTGATGCGAGAACCGCGTCGGCTCGGCCTGCCAGACATCTTCGACCGGATACGGCTTGAGCGGCGCGGCGAGCGGGTTCGCGGTGATCTTCGTGTGGCAGACCTGGCACAGCGGACCGGGTTGCGCGAGGAACGCCTGACGATGGCAGCCGTCGCACGGTTTGTGATCGTTGGCGCCCGGCCGCGGGCCGTCGTGGCACGACTCGCACGCGATCTTCGCGTGGACCTCGTGCGAGAGCCGCGTCGGATCGACGGGCGGCGCCGGTGCTTCGGCGACTCGTTGCGAGTTGCACGCGCACAACGCAAACGCGATCGCGAGCCCGCCGAACGCCCGGGCGCCGAAGGCGATGCGGAGGATGATCGCCGTGTACACGCGTGCCAGACCCACGCCGAGCGCGACTATAACGCGCCGGCGAGCGCCGCATCGCGATCGGTCCAGTCGATATGCGGTCGTTCCGCCGAAAGCGCGCGGCGGGAGACGATCTGCCGCGATTCGCCGCCCGGCTGCCACCACGCGACGCCGAACGCGCGCTCGCCCGGTGGCGTGTAGACCGCGATCGCGACCTCGCCGTCGAGCTCGGTCAGCGCTTCGAGTGCGGCGTGGACGATCGCGAGCCCGTGCGGCGCGACGTGCGTGCCGGCGGTCGCGATCATCGCGCGGACGATCTCGGCGCTGGTGCCGCGCCACAGCGGGCCATCGCCGCCGGGAATCGGCGGATTGCACGTCACGAGCTCGAACGTCTCGCCGGCTGAAAAGCTCGTCGCGTCGGCGCAGCGCACGTCGGCATGGCGCGCCGCGTACGCGACAGCGCGCGCATTGACGTCGACTCCGACGCGGCGCTCGGCGGCTTCGGGCCGCTCGGCCATCGCGAACGCCGAGCCGCAGCCAACATCGAGCCAGCTCGCGCGCCGGCCCGGCGGGATCGAGCGCACGAGGTGATAGCTCGAGTCGTCGGGCCAGCACACGCGATCGGCGTCGTTCACCGCGTCGTGGCGATCGCAGACGATCACGCCGCGCGCGGTCGGCAAGATCGCGACGCGCGCGTGCAGCAGCTCGCCGCGCGCACGGACGAGGTCGGGATCCGAGACGTCGACCAGCGCGGCCGGCACGTCGACCCCGGCGACGAACAGCGCGAGCTCCGCGCTCGCCTTCGTGACCGGCAGCGCCGCGAGCCGATCCGGCTGCAACGCCGACAAACGATCGGTGCCGGCCCACGCGCGTAAGAGCCTCTGTGTGATCACGGCATCGTCAGATATTGCCGCGCGAGATCGTATTCGGCGTCGAGCAGCAAGTGGCCGGCGACCGAGCGCTCGAGCAGCTTCTTCGCGACCACCGGATCGCGCGCGGTCGGATCGAGCTGCAGCGAAGCGCCGTAGAACGCGAGCTCGGCCTGGCGCGGCGCGGTCGTCGCGGCCGCCGAGAGCGCCGACCACTCGAGGTGACCGGTCGCCGCTTCGGCGAGCAGCTCGTACCACAGGTCGCCGTGCCGGCTCGCCAGGAAATCCCACGCCTGGCGATCGTGGGCCTCGCCGCGGCGATGCTCGTCGGCCAAGACCCAAAGACTGACGTAGACCTTGTCGAGCTCGCCGAGCTCGGGCGAGCCGATGCCGCGATGCGCGGCGTCGATCGCATCGTCGGGTTTGCCGACCTCGAGCAAGAACGCGACGGTGTCGACGGTCGTCGTGCCGACCTCGGGCGCGAGCTCGGTCGCTTCGAGCGCGAGATCGACGGCCTTGTCCGAGCTGCCGAGGTACCACATGCCTCGCGCGAACTCGAGCTTGCGCTCGGCGGCGATCGGCCGCGGCAAGCTGCGATCATCGCCGAGCTGCGCCCACGTCCGAACCGAGTCGAGATAGAGCGCCGCGGCGTCGCGCGAGTGCCCGGCGGTGCGCATCACATCGCCGGCGAGGCGCTCGAGCTTGGCGCGGCGATACTGATCGGCCGTCGATGCGCCGTTCGCGATCTTGAGCCCGGCCGACGCCGCGTGGCTCGCGGGCCCGAGCCGGCTGGTCTTGAAATAGAGCACGGTGAGCGCCTCGTACGCGTCGATCGACGGCGCGTGGTCGAGCGAGCCGACGAGCGCATCTTCGGCTTCGTGGATCCGGCCTTGGCTGAGCAAGCCGCGGCCGAGTGCGGACTCGGCGAGCGCGAGCACCTGCGCCCACGCGGCCGGCGCGTTGACCGATTCGCGCGCGGCGTCGCGCTGCAGCGCGAGCCACTCGGCATGCGCCGCGGCGGGCCGGCTGCCGAACGCGAGCCGGCCGATGTGCTCGGCGATCAGCCGGCCGAGCCGCAACGCGGTCACGCCGTCGGTGGCACCGTGCGCGATCGCGGCGCGATACAGCGCGATCGGCTCCTCGACGCGGCCGAGCGCGGAGCTCGACGCGGCGGCGGCGGCGAGCAGATGGGGATCGTCGGCGAACCGCACGAGCCCGGCGCGGCACACCGCGAGCGCCGCCGCGGGATCCGGCACTTGCTCGTGCTCTTCGGAGCGCAGCGCGCGGGCGAGCTCGACGACTTTTCCAGCCGTGGCGTGATCGCCGGTCGCGGCGATCGCGAGCTCGCGCAACGCGCCGTCTTCGCCCAGACCTTCGAGCTTCGCGAGGTGCGGCGCGATCTGATCGAGCGCGCCGGTCCGCGCGTACGCGCCGGCGATGCGCCGCGCGGTCATCGCGACGTCGTGCATCTCGCCCACGAGGTCGAGCGCGTGGCCCTGCGCGAGCCGCTCGTTGATCGTCTTCTGCCGCGCTTCGAGCACGGCTGCGTAGCGATCGACGAGCCAGCCGAGCGGCAGCACGCGCACGGCCTCGCCGAGCGCCGACGGCGACAGCGCGAACGCGAGCACCTCGTCGATTTCGGCCAGCGCCGCCGCGCGCGAGCTCGGCTCGACCTCGGCCAGCATCGCGAGCGTGATGACGGTCGGCTCGAGCGCGCCGGTCTTCGCGAACATCGCGCGCAGCTGGTGCAACAGCCCGACGCGCGCCGCCAAGCCGCCGCCGATCGCCGTCGGATCGTCCTGCCACAGCGCCGCGAGCTCGAACACGAGCGCTTCGGCGGCGATCGGCTGTGCGGTCGCGTCGTCGGCGAGCGCGTCGTCGAGCCGGTACACGATCGCGTCGGCGATCGCGGCGCGTGCCGCATCGCGCGCGGGACCTCGCGGCATCACCCACAGCGCATCGGTGGCTTGCACGCGATCGCTGTCGTCGCGCAGTTGCATCGGCGCGTCTGGATATTTCCCGAGGTCGGCGAGCCGCGGCGTGCATGCCGTCGCGAGACTCAGGCCGACGACGAACAGCGCTGCGAGTCGGCCCATCACATCGAACAAGATAGCATCGTCGTGTCGTTATGATCGTGTATGGTCGCCGACGTGACAGCGCTCCCTTTGACTGGAATCGTGGTCCAGAAATACGGCGGCTCGTCCGTTGCCGACGCCGACAAGATCAAGCTCGTGGCGCAACGCATCGCGCGTACGAAAGCCGCCGGTAAGAAGGTCGTCGTCGTGGTCTCGGCGATGGGCAAGACCACGAATCAGTTGATCGAAAAGGCGAAGTCGATCGCGGCCTCGCCGTCGCGGCGCGAGCTCGACATGCTGCTCACGTGCGGCGAGCGCGAGGCGATGGCGCTGTTGTCGATGGCATGCGCGGAGCAGGGGCTCGAGGCCATCTCGTTCACGGGCTCGCAGGCCGGCATTCTGACCAACGATCGGCACTCGGGCGCGCGCATCGTCGAAGTCCGGCCGTTCCGGATCGAAGACGAGCTCGACCGCGGCAAGGTCGTCATCGTCGCCGGGTTTCAGGGTGTTTCGTACAAGCGCGAGATCACGACGCTCGGCCGCGGCGGCTCGGATACGACCGCCGTCGCGCTCGCCGGCGCGTTGCGCGCCGATTACTGCGAGATCTGCAGCGACGTCGACGGCGTGTACACCGCCGATCCGCGCGTCGTGCCGGCCGCGGAGCTGCTCGCATCGATCAGCCACGACGAGATGCTCGAGCTCGCGGCGCAAGGCGCGAAAGTCCTGCACGACGCGTCCGTGGAGTTCGCACGCAAGAGCGGCATCGCGCTGTACGCGCGCGCGACGAACAAAGACGGCGGCGGCACGCGCATCGACTTCTCGCCCGATCGCGAGCGCCAGGTCGCCGCGGTCACCGGCCAGAACGCGCTGATCCGCGTCAAAGTGCAGGGCGGCGCCGCGGTCGAGCAGTGCCTGCAGATCATCGAGGCGGCGTCGATCCCGTTGACGCACCTGGACCTCGAGGGCAAAGAGCTGCGCTGCTGGTTCACGATCGCCGACGTGCCCGATTGGGGCGAGGTCCAGAAGAAGCTCGACAACGTGCTCGGCGACGAGCTCGAGCTCGGCGAAGAAGGCTGCGTGACGATCGTCGGTCACGGCATCGGCTCGAACCCGGCGGTGATCAACAAGGCGCGCGCGAGCGCGGTCGGCGCCGGCGTGCCGCTCAACGCGGTCAGTGTTTCTCCGCTGCGGGTGACGCTGTGGTGCGATCGCCAGCACGTCGACTCGCTCGTCCAGGCGTTGCACAAGACGTTCATCGAGAGCTAGAACGCTCCGGCGTGGCTCGTACGTTTCGTCCACCACCGCTGCGCGCGCTGCGCAGCCTCGTGCCGCACATCGGCCGGCTCGCCCGCGCCGAGCGGTGGCGGCGCACGAAGCAGCGGCCGCGCGTGTGGGCGCATCGCGGCGACTCGGCGCACGCGCCCGAGAACACGCTCGCGGCGTTCGACAAGGCACGCGCGGTCGGCGCCGACGGCATCGAGCTCGACGTCCGGCTCGATCGCGACGGCACCGTCGTCGTGTTTCACGACGATACGCTCGAGCGGCTCGCCGGTCGCCCCGGCAAGATGAGCGAGCTCGGCGCACGCGAGCGCGCGACGCTGCGGGTCGGCGGCGAGCCGGTGCCGACGCTCGAGCAAGTGCTGCACGAGCTCGCCGAGCTCGACTGCAACGTCGAGATCAAGAGCGAGCGGCCCGGTCGCAGCGGCGCGCTCGTGATCAAGACCGCCGACGTGATCCGGCGCAGCGGGCGCGCCGATCAGATCATCGTGTCGTCGTTCGATCCGGTCGCGCTCGTCCAGATGCATCGCGCGCTGCCCGACATCGCGTGCGCGTACCTGTTTCACAAGCAGCAGCCGCTGCCGTTTCGCAAGGGCTGGGTCGGTCACGCGACCGGCGCGACCGCGCTGCATCCCGAGCACGTGCTGTGCACCGCCGAGCGCGTGACTGCATGGCATCGCGCCGGGTTTCCGATCAATACGTGGACGGTCGACGACGCCGCCGAGCTACGCCGGCTCGACGAGCTCGGCGTCGACGGCGTGTTCTGCAACGATCCGGGCCACGCGCTCGCCGTGTTCGCGCGCTAGAACGTGCCACCGACGACCGAGCCGACGCCGACGTTGGTCTCGCGATATTGCACCGACGCCGTTCCGTAGCTGTACGAGCGGCTGAGATCTTGCGTGACGTCGGGACCGAGCCCGACGAAGAAATGCGACGCGAGGTGCACGAGCACGGGCGCGCTCAGCCCGATCCACACGTAAACCTCATCGTTCGGGTTGCTGCTCGTGTTCTCGCTTTCGCCGCCCGAGCTCTTGCCGACGCCGACGAACAGCTCGGGCCAGAACGAGACGTGCGCCGCGATCGGGAAATCGTAGCCGGCGCGAGGTGCCACGCTGTACGCGTGCAGCAAGGAGCTCACCGCCGCGCCGGTCGTCGGATCGATTCCGGTATCGTTCCAGTAGTCCACAGCGACCGCGAGCCCGACCGAGACGTGCTCTGCGACGAAGAAGTCGAGCCCGGGCTCGATCCTGACGCTCTTGTTGCTCGACGTGATGCCGCTGTAGCTGGTCGAGAATCCGTTCAACACGATCGCGTTCGTGATCACGAAGTCGTGCCGCGCGCCGAACCGCGGTGCCGGTGCGAGCTGCGGATCGTCGCGATCGTTTGCCGGTCGACCGCCGAACCAACCGCCGACGTCGAGCCACGCGCCGAGCTGCGTGCGCTCGCCATTTCCGTTGCCGCCCTGCGGTGCGGAGAAGTCGCGAACGATGCTCGGCCCGAAGCTCGCGAACAGGTGCGGCGACGGATGCAGCGTCAGTGGCAACAGCAGCTCGCCCCAGGCGCCGTCGAACGTCGACGTCGCGGCGCCGAGCGGGTTGGTGACCGAAATCGAGCCCTCGTTCGCGGTTTGGTCTTGCCGGTCCCAGTCGTAACCGACGAGCGCGCGCGGCCAGAACGACAGCACCGGCGCGATCGGCACGTTATAACCGATGCGAAGCGCGGCGCTCAGCGTCGTC
>DASXEF010000316.1:0-3299 GCA_036490255.1 Kofleriaceae bacterium | reverse complement strand
GAGCACGCGCATGCGCGCAAGGTAACCTACGCGGCATGCCCGCGCACCTCTACCTGCTTCGCCACGGCGCCACCGAGTGGAGCGAGCTCGGCAAGCACACGAGTCACACCGATCTGGCGCTCGTCGCGCTCGGCGAGCACCAAGCGATGGCGTGGCGCGGCGCGCTCGCGAAGCCGACGTTCGAGCGCGTGCTGACCAGCCCGCTCGTGCGCGCGCGGCGCACCGCCGAGCTCGCCGGGTTCGCGCACGCCGACGTGACGCCGCTGCTCACCGAGGTCGACTACGGTCGCGACGAAGGCCGCACGCGCGACGAGATCCGCGCCGAGCGCCCGGATTGGGACTTCTTCACGCAGGGCGGCGACGGCGGTGAATCGCTCGACCACGCGGCCGACCGCGCGAAGCAATTGTTCGCGCAGCTCGCGACGATTCGCGGCGACGTGCTGCTCGTCTCGCACGGCCATTTCCTGCGCGTGCTGACCGCGACGTACGTCGGCGAAGCGCCGGCGTGGGGCGCTCACCTCGCGATCGGTGCGGGCAGCGTTTCGATCCTGGGCAGCGAGCACGGCGTGCCCGCGATCGCGAGCTGGAACCTCAGCGCTCCCACGTGAGCCACAGCGACTCGACGTCCCACTGGTGCGGCTGATCGTCGGGGCCGATGTTCTGCGGGACGCGTGGCAACGTGCCGGATTCGCCTGCGGGGATCACGAACGCCGCCGGCGAGTACGCCCACGAGCCGAACGGCTCGTGAATGCAGCGCACCGCGCGTGACGAGTGGTTGATCACCCAGATATCGCCGTCGAAATCGTGAGCGCTCGAGATGGTTCCGAGCAAGACGTCGTGCTCGACGTGCATCGCGCTACCGCGTTCGGTGATCATCAGCGCGCGATGCGCGATCCGCGTCGACGCGCCGAGCGCCGCGAGCGATCCGAGCACCACGACCACCGGCGCGATGCGTGCGATGAAGCCGCGCGTGCCGCGATCGCCGATGCGAGCCTCCGGCAGCGGCGCGCGGCGGACCGGCGTGGCTTTGAGCAAGCGGCGCAACAGCACCGTCGCGCCCGCGACGATGCCGGTAAACGCCACGCACCGGAGCAGATCGAACGTGGTCGCTCGGATCAGCACGGTTCTAGTCTAGGGCACGCGACCGGTCGCGGCTACTGCTCCCGCGATGACAAGCCGCGACGGCGAGTCATCATCTGGGACGCGCGCTCACCGCCGCTCACCGCCGCTCAGAGCCGCTCAGAGCCGCTCAGAGCCGCTCAGAGCTTCGCGGCCTGGTTGCGGCCGGCATGCTTCGCCGAATACAGCGCCTTGTCGACCCGTTCGACGACGCTCGCCGGGCTATCGCCGGCCTTCCACGCGGTCGTGCCGATACTGATCGTGAACCGCAGCTTCTGGCCCTGGACGATCGTCCAGTCGGTGGCCGCGAGCGCGTCGACGAGATCCTTCGCCTTCGAGTAGGCGCTGCGCACGGTCGCGCCCGGCAAGATCACCGCGAACTCTTCGCCGCCCCAACGCGCGACCGTATCGTCCGCGCGCGTGTGGTCGCGCAGGAATGTCGCGAGCGCGTGGAGCACGCGATCGCCGGTCTGGTGACCGTGCGTGTCGTTGATGTGCTTGAAGTGATCGACGTCGGCGAGGAGCAGCGCGAACGACGTGCCGCCGGTCGCCGCGAGCTCGCAGCGCCGCACGATCTCCTCGTCGAATGCGGTGCGATTCGCCGCGTGCGTCAGCTTGTCGAGCCGGGCCGACTTGGCCTCTTTCGCGACTTTCACGCGCAGCAGATCGATCTCGCAGCGCAGCGCGGCCGTCGTCGTCGATTCTTGCTTCTGGCGCTCGGCGACCGCGTCGCGCAGCGCCGAGACCTCGGTCGTGATCGTGGCGCGCATCTTCGCGAGGTCGACGAGCCGCGTCGCGGCTTCGAACTTGGCGCCGTTGTCGAGGATCTTGCGGTGATACGCGGCGGCGCCCGCGGAGACCGCCGCGAGCCCGTCGGAGAGCACCTGGATGATGTTGCGCAGCTCGGCGTCGCGCGTCGCCAGATGTTTGCGCTCGAGCTCGGCGAACTCGAGCGTGTTCTTGCGGATCTCGTGCAGATCTTCGCCGAGATCGCCGTGGCCGCCGTTGATGCGACCGGCGAGCCCCGCGAGCTCGCCCTTGAGCTCGGCCGCGCCGCAGTCTTCGAGATCGAGCACGAGCGCCTGCACGCAGGTCAGCATCGTGGCGGCGATCTCTTCGAGCGTTTGGACGCGCGATCGCGACGACGTCAGCTCGACCGACAGCTCACCGCGTTCGCGGCGCTCGCGCAATCCGGCAAACAGGCTCACATCTACCGAGTCGACCGACGTTTGCAAACGTCGAGGGCAGCAACCCGATACGCTTCTGCCAGCGTCGGAAAGTTGAAGACGTTGTCGACGAACGCGTCGACGTCCCAGCCGGCGACGAGCGCGATCTGCCCCACGTGCACGAGCTCGGTCGCGCCTTCGCCGACCACTTGGACGCCGAGGATGCGCTTGCCGTCGCCGTCGCAGACGAGCTTGAGCAAGCCGTCTTCGATGCCGGAGATTTGCCCGCGCGCCAGCTCGGCGAACCGCGCGCGACCGACGATCGCGCCGCCTTTTTGCTCTCGCGCCTGCGCTTCGGTCAGGCCGACGGTCGCGAGCTCGGGGATCGCGTAGACGCCGGCGGGCACGAGATCCGCCGATGCCGGCAGCGCGAGGCCGAGCATGTGACACGCGGCGCGCCGGCCCTGCTCCATCGCGGTCGCGGCGAGCGACGGTGGCCCGATCACGTCGCCGATCGCGTAGATGTGCTCGACCTTGGTGCGGCAGTTGGCGTCGACCTCGAGCAGGCCGCGCAACGTCGGCACGATGCCGGCGGCGTCGAGCTGCAGGCCGGCAAGGTTTGCTTCGCGGCCGAGGCAGTACAGCAGCTTCTCGGTGCGGACCGTGCGGCCGTCGTCGAGCTGCGTGATCACCTCGTGACCGTCCCACACGATGTGCTTGGCGCTGCGGCCGGCGTGATACGTACCACCGGCGCGCGCGAACGAGCGCGACACCTCGGCGGTGAGCTCTTCGTCGAGAAAGCCGAGCGGGCGCGGCGAACGATCGATCATCGTCACGCTCACGCCGAGCGCGGCGAAGATGCACGCGTACTCGGTCGCGATCACGCCGCTGCCGATCACGGCGAGCGAGCGCGGCAGATACGGCAGCGTCAAGATCGAGTCGCTGTCGAGGACGTGCTCGTGATCGATCGGCACGCCGGCGGGATTGCGCGGGCGCGAGCCGGTCGCGATCGCG
>DASXEF010000293.1:0-2501 GCA_036490255.1 Kofleriaceae bacterium | reverse complement strand
TCGATCGCGCGCTCGCGAGCGCCGAGATCGAGCAGCTCGAAGCGCAGGTCGCGACGGCGCCCGCCGAAACACAACCGGCGCTGCGCAAGCAGCTCGCAGTGCTCTCGGTGAAGCACCGCGTGGTCTCCGACGAAGCGTCGTTGCTCGTGCTCGAGACCACCGAGGACTATCGCCGCTACGGCATCGAGCCCAAGGCGCTCGCCGACCTGCTCGTGATCGGGCCGTCGGGCGTGGTCGAGCGCGTGCATCGCACGACGCTGCCGACCGCCGTCATCGCAGGCGATGCCGACGCGTCGCCTCGACCACAACCCGGCGCGGTGGCGATGAAGTCGATCGCGGCGCACACGGGTGCGGCCGACGATGACGACGGCGACGCCGACGACGCACCGGCGCAAAAGCAACCCGCGGCAGCGCGTCGGGCGTTCGCGGAGGATCGAGACGACGACGAGCCGACCGTCGCGCCCGCCGCGCCCACGCTCGGCGGTCACCAGCCGCATACCGACGCCAACCGCGACGAGGACGACGACGATGATGCCGCGCCTGCGCGCCATCACGCGCACCGCAAAAAACGCCGTGCGAGCACGCCAGCGGTCGACACACGCAGCGCGAGTCACGAGCCGCTATCGGCCGACATGCCGATCGTCGCCAGCCCGCCGTCGTCGGGCGAGGCGTGGCCGCCGGCCGATTCGACGGCGCCGCTCGCCGGCCAGCTCGCCGAGATCGAGGCCGCGCTCGCCGCGCATCGCATCGACATCGCGCTCGCCAAGGCGCGCGACTGGCATGCGAGCCAGCCCGGCGACGTGCTCGCGCTCGTCGGGCTCGGCGACGCGCTCGAAGCGAACGGCAACGTCGCGACGGCCGCACGCGTCTACGGCTCGATCATCGATCTGTTTCCGGGCCGCGCCGATCTGCGGCGCTTCGCCGGCGAGCGCATGCAGCGCCTCGCCCGCGGCGGCGCGCTGTCGGATCTCGTCGTCGACACGTATCGCCGCGCGGTCGTCGATCGGCCCGATCATCTCACCGGCCATCGCTTGTACGCGTACGCGCTCGAGCGCGCCGGCAAGCACGCGGACGCGTTTGCGGCGGTGCTCGTCGCGCTCGATCAGCCG
Source organism: Kofleriaceae bacterium (assembly GCA_036490255.1). Lineage (GTDB taxonomy): Bacteria > Myxococcota_A > Polyangia > Haliangiales > Haliangiaceae > JABFXX01. The sequence continues at coordinate 1,392 of DASXEF010000293.1, read as the reverse complement.
TATCGCAACGATAGCTACGCCGGCGGCCTGCGCACGCTGCGCGACGACGCGGGCCTGATCGGCGCTGCCTACGCGGTCGCAGTGCCGAGCAAACGCGAGTCGATCGTTCGCGAGCTCCAGCAGCGCGGCATCGAGCTCGCGACGACGCCGTCGACGCGCTTCATCCTGTATTGGGAGACCGACGCGAACGACGTCGACTTTCACATCCAGGACGCGCACGGCAATCACGCGTACTACGCGCAGAAGCAGCTCGCGAGCGGCGGCGCACTCTACGCGGACATCACGACGGGCTACGGGCCCGAGTGCTTCGCGATTCCGGGCGTGCCGTCGGCGGGGCCGTACGAGCTATCGATCTACTACTTTTCGCAGGGCCCGATGGGCTACGGCATGGGCCTCGTCGAAGCCGAGACGTTCGACGGCAAAGGCCACCTCAAGTTCGACGATCGGCCATACGTGATCATGAACGACCGCGCGTACGTCGACCTCGGCAGGTTCTAGCTACGACCAGCCGACCCAGTAGTAGACGAGCGCGTGAAAATTGCGCTCCTTGTGCGCGAGCTCGAGCGCCGGCGACAGCTTGCCGCGATCGGTCGCGCCGACGTGATCGACGCCGGGCCACGGATCGATCATCACGAGCTCGTCGTCGTTGTTCGGCCCGCCGAGCTTCTCCATCGAGATCCCGACCGCGTGCGGCAGGTTGTTGTCGAGCGATTCGTCGCCGCCGGCGGTCGGGCCGGGATGGATGCGCCGGAAGTTCGTCGGCAGCATCGCACCGCGATAGCCCTTGCCCTGGCGAACCCATTCGAGCAGCGCAGGCGTCGGGATCGCGACGCGCCGATACTGCAGGCGATAGCCGAGCTCCATCATGATCGTGACGCGCGCGCCGAACCAGCGCTGCACCTTTTCGATCGAGCCGCCTTCGCGCGACGTGTTGAGCTCGTGGAAGATGTGCTCTTGAATGCCGGGTGCGTATGCGCCGGCGCGATACGCGATCCGGCGCAGCAAGTACGCCGTCGCCGCGCCACAGCACGCGTTCGCGGTGTGGAAGACGGGCACGAGGAGCTGGAATTCCTCGGGCCCCTTCACGACGACATCGTCACGGCTCACAGCTAGCTCCACGGTCGCTCGCGAAAATACACGACCGCCGCCCGGCGCGCAGGACCTGAAACCCTCACATCCTTCATACGCCTGTGGATTCTCCTGGCTTCCTAGGAATGAATTGACACCGTGGTGCGCTTCTTGTATCGCCAGGCGCGCAATCCATGCAGCAACACCTGTTCGATCTCACGGCATTGGGCCTCGCCGGCGCTGGCGTGATCGCGCTGCTGTCATCGCTGGCAAAGACTGCCTGGTGGTTGCCGATCAAGGCGCCGCTCGGCATCGCGATCGCGG
>DASXEF010000289.1:0-34341 GCA_036490255.1 Kofleriaceae bacterium | reverse complement strand
GCTCACGTGGTCACCATGCTCGTGCGGACGCGCCGCCGTGGCGAGACGCGACGCGACGCCCGCGAGCAGCGCTTCGACGATGCTCGCGTCACGCCGACGCCGGCGGAGCTCGTCGAACGCGTCGAGCTCCAGCGCGCCGTCGCACACGAGGTGCTCGCGCTCGACGAGCCGTATCGGTCGACCGTGTTGCTCCACTTCTTCGAAGGCGTCTCGAGCGTCGAGCTCGCGCGCCGGCTCGGCATCTCCGCGAGCACCGTTCGCGGGCGCTTGAAAGTCGCGCTCGAACAACTGCGCACCGCGCTCGAGCGCCGAGCCGACCCACCCAAACGCGGCTGGCTTGCCGCCCTCGTGCCGCTCGTCAACGTGCCAACGAGCCGCGCGCCCATCGTCATAGGAGTCCTCGCCGTGAAGAAGCTGATCGCAATCGTCGCGCTGGTCATCGTCGTGCTCGCCGTCAGGATCGCCTGGAAGCGCCATCGCGATCGGCCTGCACCGTCCGCGCCGGTCGCGCACGCTGCAACCACACCGTTCGGAATCAACCGTCCCGAAGCGAACCGTTCGATTCCAAGCTGGCTCGTGCAATCGGGCGTGGCACCGCGGCGAATTGCCGGCCGTGTCGTCGCCGCCGGCGCGCCGGTCGGCAACGCGACGGTCAGGCTCGGGCTGCATACGGGCGACACGCTGCTGCAGCCGATCGCCGAAGTCTCGACCGCGGCCGATGGCGCGTTCGACTTCGGGCCGCAGCCCGCGTCGTTCTTCACGATCAGCGCGTCGGCGGATCACCACGCGCCGAGATCGATCGCCGTCGCGCTCGCGGATCCGGCTGCGAAGACCGACCAGCTCGTGATCGAGCTCGGCGATTGCCGATCGCGTGTGTTCGGAATCGTCCACGACGCCGGCGGCGGCCCGATCGCACACGCGCACATCACGAGCTCGGGGTTGAGCGGCGTCGATTCGGATGCGAACGGTCACTTCGAGCTCTGCCTCGTGCAAGAGATAGCGCCGGGGATCCCGTCGACGAACGTGCGCGTCGAGGCCGATGGCTACGGCACGCGCGAAGAGCGCATCGTCGTCGGCGGCGAGCTCCACCACGACTTCGTGCTCGCACCCGAAGCGGTCCTGATCGGTCGCGTCATGATCGGCGATCGGCCGGTTGCCAGCGCGCGCGTGACGGCAACGCCCGATGCGATGGATCGCGTGCATCTCGTCGCCGGAAACTGGGCCGATTCGGACGCCGACGGTCGCTTTCGCATCGCAGCGCTGGCGCCCGCGCGATTTCAGCTGACGGCGAGCGCCGATCATCTCGGCAGTGCCAAGCCGACGCTCGTGATCGCGCGGCCGGCGTCGACCTCGCGCGAGATCCGGCTCGCGTTGACCGCGTTCGCGCGCGTGCGAGGCCGCGTCATGCGCGACGGTGCGCCGGTCGCCGGTGCCGCCGTCGATGTCGACGGCGGTCACGCCGCGAGCATGTCGCAAGCCGACGGCAGCTTCGTGCTCGATCAGGTTCCCTACGGCGCGGTGAAGCTTGTCGCGCCGCCGTATCGCGTCGTCGATCCGAAGCTGCTTGCAGTCGCCGCCGATCTCGATGGCGTCGAGCTCGACGTCGCCAAGCTCGCGACGCTGCGCGGCCACGTGACGCGCAAGAGCAAGCCGGCTCGAGATGCGTCGATCACGTGCACCGACGAGACCGGCACGCACACGGCGACGACCGCCGACGATGGCAGCTACGTGCTCGACGGGTTGGGCAAGGCGGTCACCTGCCTCGTGTGGGCCGGCGACGGTACGTTCGCCGAGCCGGGGCGCAAGGAGCTGTCGAGCACTGACGACAACGAGCTCGATTTCGATCTCGCGTACGACGGATCCGTGAACGGCACGGTCGTCGATGAAGCCGGCAAGCCGGTCGCCGGCGCATATATCGTGATGGAATTCGCAGGCGACGCGTGCGAGACGGTCAGCGACGCGAACGGCGCGTACGACTGCGGCAAGCTGACGGGCGGCGATTATTCGGTCACGGTGACGCCGTCGGCGGGATCGCGCGTGCCGTTCGCAGCAGCGACGGGAGCGCGGCTCGCAGCGATTCACGTCACGAGCGACGGCGCGGTCAGCGGCGTGACACTCGCGATCAAGAACGAGCGTCGCTCGATTCGCGGCACGGTCGTCGACGACACCGGCGCTCCGGTTGCAGACGTGCACGTCGAGGTCGTCGCGAATGGATCGTCGAGCATGGCGTTGCCGTCGACACTCAGCGATGTTGCCGGCCGCTTCGAGATTTTCGATCTCGCACCGGGCACGTACAGCGTGCACGCGCACGCCGCCGACGGCAGTGAAACCGAGGTGACCGGGATCGCGAGCGGCACCGACAACGTGGCGATCACGCTCGCGCGGCCCGGCACGATCGACGGCACGCTCGTCGGGTTCTCGTCGCCGCCCGCGATCACCGCGTCGACGCTGACCAGCGATCTGAACCTCGTCGGCATCGGCACCGTCGACGGCAACACGTTCGTCGTCGGCGGGCTGACGCCGGGCCATTACACGATCCAGGCGCAGGCCGGCGCCGAGGTCGACGGTCAAGTCGTCGACGTGCACTCGAACGAGACCGCGCATGTCACGCTCACGAGCCGAGGCGTCGGCACGGTCACCGGCAGAGTCACCGAGTACACCGACCACGCGCCGGTCACCGGCATGCGCTGCGACGGCAATATCTCGGCCGGCGGCCTGATGCCCAACGTTCCGCCCGACGAGACTCGTCAGGCGTTCACCGATGCGAACGGCCATTTTACCGTCGCCGCGCCGCTCGGCGCGGTTCGCGTGTTTTGCTTTCGCATGGGTGGACCGATGGGTGGACCGCCGATCAGCGCGGCCGGCATCGACGTCCAAGTCTCGAGCGATTCGGTGCCGAACGTCGAGCTTGTCGCGGTGCCGTCGACGTTCGGCGGAACCCCGGGCAACGTCGGCTTCAACCTGTCGCCGATGCAGCTGCCGCTCACGATCAACCGAGTCGATCCGAGTGGCCCGGCGGCCGCGAACGGGATCGTCGTCGGTGACGAGCTCATCACGATCGACGGCATCTCGGTGCAGGGCATGCTGCCCGACGGCGCGATGACCGCGCTCATGAATCATCGGCCGGGAAGCGTCGCGTCGCTCGGCATCTTGCACGGCACCGTCGGCCGTACCGTGCAGCTCACGGTCGGCGACTAGCGGCGCCGACGCGTTCGGAGTACAGCTACGCGATGGGGCGTATGCAGTTTCCAACCAAGCAGTCGATGCCGGGCAACGTTCACGCGGCGCTCGAGAAGCGCGACTTGATGGCTGCGTATCTCGAACGTCCCGCGTATCAGAAGGACGACTATCTCAAGTGGATCGCGCTCGCGGTCGGCGCGGTCGCGAAGCAGAAGCGGCTCGATCAGATGCTCGAAGAGCTCGAAAAGGGCAACGCGTTCAAGGGCGAGCCGTGGGCGCCGGCGCAGAAGCCCGTCGCGAAGTAGCTCACTTCGGCTTGCGGAAGCGCAACACGAACTGATCGGTGCGGCCGCGGACGCGCTGATCGAACACAACGATCTGGTGCGTGTCGGCGGGGTTGTGCAGCACGTCGCTCTCGCCATCGAGCACGAAGCCCGACGCTGCGAGCTGCGTCTTGACGATGGCGGGATCGATGCGGTGCAGCGTGTCGGTGTCGCGAATGCCCGATCCGGGCTCGGCCGCGTGATCGATCACGACGAAGGCGCCGCCGGGCGCGAGTGTCGCGAACACGGCGTCGTCGAGTAGCTTCGGATCGGTGGGCCCCATGAACTTGTCGGGATAGTCGTGATAGTTCTGCGACGTCCACACGACGTCGGCCTTGCCTGGGATCGCGAACGCCGCGGCGGGCTGGATCAGCATCGTGACGTTCGCGAAGTGCGGATCGGTCGTGAGCGTCTGGATCTTCGCGACGTCGGTGCCGTCTTCTTTGGCGTACTCGTTCGGCCACACCGCGTAGACGTGACCGGTCGGGCCGACCAGCAAGCTGAAGATCCGCGTGAAGTAGCCGCTGCCCGGGATCAGATCGACGATGGTGTCGCCGGGTTTCACGCCGGCGAACGTGACGAGCTCTGCCGGATGGCGACGCGCATCTTGCGAGACGTCGCCGCGTCGCGCCGGATCAGCGAGCACCGACGCCATGGTCGGCGGCGCGGGCCGCGACGAGCAGGCAGCCATCACGAGAACGACGCCGATGAGATGGTTCACAACCTCTTCGTATCGCGATCGCAGGGCGAGCGCCGCTGAGACAGTGTACTCGCGCACGTACCGGTCGCCGGTACGCTAACGCGTGATCTCGACGCCGTCGCTTCGGATCGCGCGTAGCTGCCGGACCTCGTCTTCGCTCAACTGCACGGCTCGCAAGCAGATCGAATCCAGCTGCGAGGCGAGCGGCGAAGCGAAGAACGCGGCATAGCTGGCGAAGCTCGTCGTTCGTTCGCGCCAGTCGTCGAGATAGCTCTGGCGAAAATCGGTGAACACGAGGCTGCGAAGCTGGCCGAAGCGAGAGCTCGCTGCGAGCTGATCGATGAATCGCGCGCGATCGAAGCCGGCGTCGACATCGAGCCGACGCAACGGATGATCGGGTCCGTTGAAGAAGCTCAGGTTCGGCTGTGCGGGTGTCGCGAGCTCGTCGAGTCGAGGCGCGCGCTGCAGCAGTCGCGCGAGCGCGCCGGCTTCGCTCCAGTCATCGCCGACTGCCGGCGAGCTGAGGATCTTGTAGCCGTGCTCGCCCTCGCCTTGGTCGAGCGACACGCGCGTCAGGTTCGGAAACGTGTGGTCGCCGTAGACGAGCGCGTCGATGTTGTAGTCGTACGTGCCGTTGGCGGCCTTTACCGCGTCCGTGCGGTACGTGAACGAGCGCAGCGCCGGCGCGATCTCTCGCGACGCCAACGCGCGCAACAGCTGCTCGAGGATGGGCAGCTTGGTTCGGTCGCGAAACCACAGCTCGTACTCGCCGCGGTATTCGACGTCGATCGAGCCATCCGAGTCGTCGACGCGCAACTCGTGAAACCACGGGTCTTCCGACGAGAACCCGCCTTCGGCGTTCGTTCTCGAGATCGCCGCGTGCAACGGCGCGAACGGCGTCATCGCGTGAACACCAGCATGAAGAACGGCGGCGATGGCGACCATTCGTCGACGAGGCGTAGGTTCGCCGCGCGCGCCGCCGCGAGATCCGCATCGCGATAGCGCTGATAGTTGACCAGCGCGATCCGTCCACCCGGCCGTAGCTCGCTCGCGAGCTCGATGAAGTACGCGGTGCGATCCGGTAGCCCGGGATCGACCTGGCAGAGCAGCGCGAGATCGACGGAGCTCGGCGCGAGCCCGGGATGCGCGGGATCGACGAGGCGCGTTTCGACGTTCGCGACGCCCTTCGCGGCGATGTAGTCGAGGTACGCGCGATCGATGTCGGTCGCGATCACGTGACCGCGCGAGACGGCGCGGGCGAGCGGCAACGTGAGAAAGCCGGGACCGGCGCCGATATCGGCGACGACGGCATCCGGCGCGGGCGCGAGGCGAGCGATCAGCGCGGACGGCTCGAGCGCGTGCTCGCGCAGCGGATCGAGCATCATCCGGCCGACCGCGTCGAGCTTGCGCGGATCGGATTTCGACGAGCACGCGAGCGCCGCGATCAGCGCGAGCGCGACGACCCGCATCAGGGCAGCGATCCCGAAACCGACAGCTCGATGAAGTTTGCGGATCCGGCCGTCAGCTGGACGACGAGCTCGTCGCCGCACTCGGCGTCGAGGGCGGGCAGGTTGCCGGCGAGCATGAATGTGAACCCGCCCGTCGCGGGCTCTGTGCCGTCCATCATCAGCAGCGTTTGGTCACTGCCCGACGCGGGGCGATAGAGCAGCGCGCCGTGCAGCGACGCGGTGCCCATGTCGGGCTCCGCCGCCAGATCGACCTGGATCGAGTACGCGCCCGCGGGCACGTTCCCCGGCAGGACATACGGCAACTCGACGACCGAACCGGCCGCGAGACCGCCCGGTCAAAAGAAGCCGGTCGGCGCGTGATCGAGCAAGCACACGCCGCTTGCCGCGTCGTCGCACGGATTCTCGAACAGCGAGGCGGGACCTTGCGTGCCGCAGGTCGTGTTGCTGTGACTGCACGCCGTGACGAGCGCGATGAGTGGCAACGCTGCGCGCATTTCGAGGAGAGTAGTGCAATTGCGGCCGTCGAGCTCACGCCGTCCAACCTTTGTCGCGGTGGCGGTGTCTGACGTCACATGTTCGTTCCGATCGCCGTACCACCGGCGCTCGATCTCGTCGCGCAGGGCCACGATCTGCAGCGCGCCGGGTCGCCGTTCTTCGCGACACTCGCGGCGATCGCGAGCGCGCACCATTGGTCCGACGACGCCGATCGGTACGAGCAAGGCGGCACCATGGCCAAGCTCGAGCTCGGTCGCGCGGTCGCGGCCGGTAACGACGTGCTCGTGATCTTGGAGAACGAGGCGGTTTCGGTCCCGGGTGTCGATGCGGTCGAGCTGTTGCTGCTCGCACCGGACGGCACGTTGCTCGACAAAGTCGGCTGCGAGATGAACAGCCGCTACGGCAAGCTCGAAGTGCGGACGACGGCGCCGATGCACGCCGCGGTCTTCGCCGTCGATAGCGACGGCTACATGGGCCACACGATCGCGGCGCACGGCCAGACGTACACGTTCTGGCCCGAGAGCGAGCTACACGCGGAGGCGTTCACTGCGCGGCGATCGACCGAGTTGGAATCGCGCGTGTCGGTGGAGATTCACTACCGCCGGCCGCGGTCGCCCGCGTGGTCGCGCAACGGGCTGCTGCAAGTCGCGGTCGCGAATGACAAGCTCGAAGTGCCGTTTCCCGCGCTCGGGATCGACGACGATCATCTCGATGGCAGGATTCGCCCGAGCAGCGACGAGCTGCTGGCGTACGCACAGGAGCTCGCGGGGCGCCTGCTGCCGGTGTTCGCGGCGCATCCACTCGAACGCGGCATGAATCCGGCGCTCGCGTTCGAGCTACACGCCGATGGCTCGATCGGCAAGCTGCATGCGATCGACAACGGCGAAGCCCGCGCGATCGTCGCGCCGTTCGTCCGGGCGGTGCGCGATACGGCGTTCGCGCGCGTGCCGCTCGCCGTGCCCGAAGGCATCGACGTCGACGTGATCTTCGATCGCGCGCGCGATCGCGGCGGGATGACCGAATCGATCGCCGCCGAATCGCAGCGCTGGGATTCGTATTTGGCGACCGTGAAGCAGCGGATCGCGGCGCGCCACGTTCGCGGCGAGGGCTCGGTCGAGCTGTGGGTGTATCCCGATGGCTCGACTGCCGGCGTGCGACCGGACCGCTGGGCGCATCCGGCAGATGCAGCTGCGGCGATGGCAGCCGTCGAGCACACGGCGTTTCCGCCGCTGCCGGCTGCCAACACGTGGCCGGTCGCGTTCGAGATCGGGTTCGGCGCCGAGCTCGCCGTCGGCTGCTCGCCCTAGTTGCGCGGCGCGACGTGGACGAGCGTGTGCTTGCCGTCGGCGAACTCGACGTCGATGCGCTGCGCGAGCCGCGACACGACGGCGCCTTGGCCGAACTTGGGATGCGAGATCAGATCGCCGACCGCGAACGTGCGCGTCGCCGAATAAGGATGCACGACCTGTTCGGGGGCGCGCCACGCGATCCGCGTGACGTCGCTGAGGCTCGCGAGCACGACCTGCGCGACGTTGACCGGCGTCTTGAACAGATGCGGATCGCACGCGCGCAAGATCGCGACATCGCGCGGCGTCAGTCGGAGCGAGACCGGCTGATCGATGCGCGCGGCAGCGTCGGCATCGCTCGCGGCGATCACGGCCTTCGCGCGATCGACGGCTTCGCTGGTCGCATGGCCGATCACGGCGGCGCGCGCGTCGCTCAGCGCGCGCTGCACGGCCTGCATCGACTCGAGCGGAACCTTCGGCGTCTTGAGCATCGTCATGCCGCGCTCGTCGAGCTGGGCGGTGATCTTCGTGAACGCGCTGTCATCGCTGCGCGTACGCGCATCGGCGATCACCGCATCGCGGATCGCCGGCACCGCGAGCGCGACATCGAACACGCCGGCGAGCGCCTTGGCGACGGCGGCGCGCACGTCGCCGCCGAGCGTCGCGCGTGGTTCGGGTGCGGGCACGACCGTCAGCTCGAGCGCCGCGAGGACGCATTCGGCGAGCTGGCGCGGCTTCGCGCTGCGCGGGCCGCGGCCGTCGACGTCGATCGTCTCGAGCTTGGCGACGAGCGCACCGCACGCGACCTCGTGATCGGCGAGGCCGGTGCGATCGGCGGGGTCGGCGGGCGGGAACGCCGCGGCGAGCTCGACGAGGACCTTATCGAGCCCCGCGAACGTGCAGATGTCGAACACCGCGCACAACAGATCGCGCGCGAGTGACCTCAGCTCCGTCTTCGGCTTGCGGCTATCGAACATGCGCGCTGCGTGATCTTGCAACGCGACGAGCTGCGGTTCGGGGAGCTCTGACGGCATCGGCGCAGCATAGTCATGCGAGGCCCGCGAAGTAGGCCTTTTGCGCGGGATAGTAGTCGTCGAATTTCGGTCGCGGCGTGTTGTCGCGCGATGCGACGAGGCAATCCAAGTAGTACTCCCAACCCGGACCGACGTCGCCGACGCGCTTGCGATCGATCGCGTGGTGGATGAATTCGAGCTCGCAGCCATCGGTGGTCGACGTGAGCGCGAGCTCGAGCCGCGACGTCATCGAGCTGCCCACCGAATCGAGCACGAGCCGGCGCGGTGGCTCGCACGTCGCGATCTTCTTCGTCAGCCACGGCGCACCGTCCTCGAACGCCATCTGGACGCGAATTTCATTGCCGACGCCAGGCGTGCCTTCCCAGCCGCCGAACCAGCGTGCGGTGCTCGTCGGATCGGTGATGCTCGTCCACACGTCCTCGATCGAGGCGCGAAAGCGACGGCTGAGGACGAGATCGTTGCCGCGAAGGCGGCCGGTGGGTTGAGCGGTCATGCGGACTCCTGCTTGGTCTTGGGCACGGGTTTGGTGTGACGAGCGACGCCGCGACGTTGGTTGCGGACGCGATAAACTTCGGTTTCGAGCGCGGCGAACCGGCGCTCCCAGTCGATGGCAGGCGTGCGCAGCGCCTGGATGTACGCCTCGAGCTCGTCGAGCGCGGCGACCACGAGCTGGTACTCGCGGTTGCGGCCGCGGATCGAATCGCGCACGAGGCCGGCTTCGCGCAGCACGCGCAGGTGCCGGCTCACGGCCGGGCGGGTCACCGAGAACGCACCCGCGAGCTCGCCGGCGGTGTAGCTGCGGCCACCGAGCATGCGCAGGATGTCGCGCCGGATCGGGTCGGCGAGCGCTCGTGCGACGGCATCCACATACGACTCGTAACTAACTCGTTACTCGTTGTCAAGCGGGAATCGCAATTGGAGCCGTTCCAGCGCGTTCCAGACCAGGTCGCAAAAAGCGCTATGCGAGCCGCAGGCCCTCGCGCGCCGCCCACTGCCGCACGAGCTCGAGCTGCGGCTGCGACGGCCGGCCGTTCGCGTAGGTCTTGAGCTGGACGATCGCACGCGTGGCGGGCTGGACTTCGATCGTGAGCACCGAACGCGTCGTGCCGTCATCCGCGCAGCGCTGGCGCAGCGACCAGATCGACGAGCGCCGCGCGATGCAACGCCGCGTATACGTCGCGACACAATGCCTCATGCGCCGACCTTCATCGAACAGCGCACGGCTATCGGCGAGCTCGACGATGATCCACACGCCGTGCACGAGGCCATTCCACGCCGCGCGCGGCCACGTCGCGAACGGCTCGCGTCGCCACGCGCGCACGAGCTGCATCGCGGACGCGAATGTACGGCCGCGCACCTCGAAGCCGTTCAGGTTCGCCGCGACGTACTCGACGAGCCGCGGCACGTGGGCGAGCTCGACGTCGTCGCAGCGCGCGAGCCATGCGAGCACGTCGCGCCAGCGCTCGGCGTTGCTGAAGTCCTGACCGAGCGAAGTCGCAGCAATCGCGCCGGCAAGCTCGTGCGAGCCGCCGAGGCCGAGTACTTCGGCGCGTCGCAACGCGCGATCGATCGCGATGTGATCGGGCGTGCGCAGGAACGCGTGCTCCATCCGCCGCGTCATCACGAACGGGAGATCGAGCGCGCGAAACCGCGTGCCGCGCGCGTGCGCGACGAACCAGCGCCGGCGGTCGATCGGGCCTGCGAGCCATGCGGACGCGAGAAAGCGCGGCGTCGGATAGCGCCCGAACAAGTGGCTCGCGAGCGAATCGACGACGTACAGCGGATGGCCGGCCGCGCCGCTCCAGGTCTCGGGCGTGCGCACGAGCTCGTGGCCGAAGTCGACGAAGTTGCGAAGCGCGCGGACGCACGCGACGTCGCGCGGCTTGCCGACGCGCAACAGCCGCTCGAACAGCGAATATCTTGAAAGTGACGCGAACGCGCGATGCGTCGCGGCATCGACACGCGCACGCGCGTGGCGACGAAACGAATCCGTAGCCATGACCAGCTCCCCGAGATGAGAAGACGCGACAGGACCCACGCCGCGCACTTGCTGCGCACGGCGAACCCGGGAACCTGGCCTCACTACAGGAAGCGCGTGAACATGACGCGCCCAAGATGCGAGATCGCGGGGCGACCGTCAACGACGAAAACGGGCGGTAGCGATGTCGGGCGTTTGCGTTTAGCCGCACGATGCCAGCGTGACCGAATCGCATCGTCCCACGCCGTTCGGTGTGCTGTGTCTGGGCGCGCTCGGCGTCGTGTTCGGCGACATCGGGACGAGCCCGCTCTACACGCTCAAGGAATGCGTGCGCGCCGCGGGTGGCGCGACCGAGCCGGCGATCCTCGGCGTGCTGTCGATGATCGTGTGGTCGCTGTTTCTCGTCGTCACCGTCAAATACCTGCTGTTCATCATGCGCGCCGACAACAAAGGCGAAGGCGGCATCTTCGCGCTGCTCGCGCTGGTACCGAGCCGGTTGCGGGTGAATCGCGCGGGCGGGATCGCGTTGCTCGTGATCGTCGGCGCCGCGCTGCTCTACGGCGACGGCGCGATCACGCCGGCGATCTCCGTGCTGTCGGCGGTCGAAGGGCTCGAGATCGCGAAGCCGAGCCTCGCGCCGATGGTGTTGCCGCTGACGTGCGTGATCTTGGTCGGGCTGTTCTGGATCCAGCACCGCGGCACGCACTCGATCGGCAAGCTGTTCGGGCCGGTGATGGTCGTGTGGTTCGGCACGATCGGCATCGCCGGTGCGATCCAGCTCGCGAACCATCCGAGCGTGCTGCGCGCGCTGTCGCCGATCTGGGCCGCGCGCTACTTCGTCGAGCACGGCCCGACGGGCTTGCTGATCCTCGGCAGCGTCGTGCTCGCGGTGACCGGCGGCGAAGCGCTCTATGCCGACCTCGGCCATTTCGGCCGCAGCTCGATCCGCGTCGTGTGGCTGGGCTTCGTGCTGCCGGCGCTCGTGCTGTGCTACTTCGGCCAGGGCGCGTTGCTGCTCGACGATTCGTCGATCGCGAATCCGTTCTTCGCGCTCGTGCCGGTCGGCGCGGCGCAGGTCGCGCTCGTGATCCTGTCGAGCGCGGCGACGGTGATCGCGTCGCAGGCGCTGATCTCCGGCGCGTTCTCGCTGACGCGCCAGGCGATGATGCTCGGCTACTTCCCGCGGGTGACGATCAAGCACACGTCGACCGAGACCGAAGGCCAGATCTACATTCCGGAGATCAACTGGTTCCTCGCGATCGCGTGCGTGTTGCTCGTGCTCGCGTTCCAGGCGTCGGATCGCTTGGCCGCGGCGTACGGCATCGCGGTGACCGGCACGATGGCGATCACGTCGTTCGTGTTCTACGTCGTGACGCGCCAGACCTGGGGGTGGTCGCGCGTCAAGGCGCTGCCGGTGCTCGTGCTGTTCCTGTCGTTCGACATCCCGTTCTTCGCGTCGAACTTGTTCAAGATCGTCGACGGCGGTTGGGTGCCGATCCTGATCGGCGCGGGCTTCGTGATCGTGATGCTGGTGTGGAGCAAAGGCCGCTCGATCGTCGTCGGCACGTACGCGAACCAGTTTCCGAGCTTCGAGCAATTCGCGCCGCAGCTCGAAAAGATCGATCGCGTGCCCGGCACCGCCGTCTATCTCGCGTCGCGCATCGATCATCTGCCGCCCGCGCTCGTGCACCTGTTGTCGCGCAATCACGTGCTGCACGAGCACGTGATCTTGCTGACGGTGCAGCCGAGCGACAGCGAGCCGCGAATTCCGGAAGAGTCGCGCGTCGAGATCAGCGAGCTCGGCGAGCGGTTCTATCGCGTCGTGATTCGCTCGGGCTTCAGCGAGCAGCCGCAGGTGCACGACGTGCTCGCGCAGATGGCGAAAGAGCGCCGCATTCCGTTCGGCGCCGACGACACGACATATTTTCTCGCGCGGATGAACTTGCTCGCGACCGGCGCGGGCCAGATGGGCGGCTTGACCGAGTCGATCTACTCGTTCCTGCAGCGCAACTCGGTCACCGCCGATCGCTATTTCGGGCTGCCGCCCGAACAGGTCATGGAGATCGGCACTCAGCTCGATCTGTGAGCGAGATCGAGCCGGAAGAAGTCGCGCAGCTGCGCGTAGACGTCGGGAAGCTCGTCGGCGAGCGCGCGCGGTTTCTCGAAGAACATCTCGGTCGCGACGGCAAAGTACTCGGCCTCGTTCGTGATCGCGTAGTCGCTCAAGAGGCTGCGCTCGCCGCGTTCGGCGCGGGCGCGCTGCGCGAGGAACGCCGGCTCGAACGCGCTCGCCCAGGCGCGGCGCGCGTCGCGATCGGCGAGCGGCGGCGTACCGTCGGCACTGCCGTCGAGAAAATCGATCTTGTGGGCGAGCTCGTGGATCACGACGTTGCCGCCGTCGCGCTGATCGCGTGCGCCGCGTAACGCCGCATCCCACGCGAGCACGAGCGCGTCGCGATGGCCGGCGAGGCCGATCACCGGCGTGTCGGCTTTCGCCGCAGATAAGCCGGGATCCCAGAAGCTGCGCGCGCCTTCGGGCACGACGATCGCGCTCGGATAGATGACGATCGAGAGCACGTCGGCGAACAGATCGTGATCGCGGTTGAGCAACATCTGGCAGCCGGTGCCCGCGACCGTCACGCGGATCTCGTCGGTGATCTCGAGCCCGCCGGCGCCTTCCCAATGCTTTTCCGCGACGAACACCTGCACGAGATCGCGCAGCCGCTGCTGCTCGTCGGCGTCGAGCAGGCGATACGCGCCGACGTCGCGCTCGAGGATCGCGCGCCACGCGTCGGGAAACGGATGCTCGAGCAGATGACGGCGGCGGCGATCGGTGAGCCAGTGCAGCACGCGTGCAGCGTACTAGAGCAGGCCGCGTTGCCGCATCGCTTCGGACCACGCACCGAAGCCGCTCGGCACCGACGCCATCGGCGGTCGCGCGACCCAGAACGGCTCGGCGCCGCCGGTGACGGTGACGAGTCGCTGGAAATCGATCGTGCGTGGCTTTTTCACGACTACTCCGAGCCGAGCAGCTTGGTGTGGAGCCCGGAGACCGCGCCGCTCTTCGGGTTGACGCTCGCGTTGAACGAGCGCTTGGTGTCGCCGCCCCACAGCGCGTTGACGTCGAACTTGCCGCTCGCGTGCTCGACGCCCGATGCGTTCGGCTTACCGAACGTCGGCTTGCCGATGTACGAGACGACGCCGTCAGAGCCGTACTTCGAGTTGAGCTTGTCGAGCACGAGGCCAGATGCCGAGGTGCCGCCGGTGATGGTTGCGAGGTCGAGTTGCGAGAGGATCTTCATGATGTCCGCGTGTAGTGCAGCGTGCGTGCCGGCGCGAGCGTCTGCAGTTGTCGCGGGTTAGCGCGCAGCTCGATCAGCCGGAAACAGCTGTGTTCGCCGTCACCAGCAGTAGACGAATTCTGCTAGTACGATGAGCCGTGCGGACACTTTGGCTGCTCGGACTGGTGAGCGCGTGCGGGTTCAATCCGCAGGGTGCCGGCGGCGACGGTGGACCGACCATGCACGACGGCGCGATGCAGATCGATGCCGTCGACGCCTCCGGATCCGGATCGGGCTCGGGCTCGGGCTCGGGCTCGGGCTCGGGATCAGGATCGGACTCGGGCGCGCGACGCAAGCCGATCACCATTCTCGGCGCGAAAGTCGGCGGCTCGCTCACCGACTTTCCGGTGTGGATCGATCTCGTCGATGCCGACATCGCGGCGCGCGCACAGTCGAACGGCGCCGACATTTTCTTCACCGATTCGAACGGCAACGCGCTCGATCGCGAGGTCACGAGCTGGAGCTCGACCTCGCACGAGCTCCGCGCGTGGGTGCGCGTGCCGGCGCTCGGCACGTCCAACACGATCATCTACGTCGAGTACGGCGATGTCGCGAAGGCGAACGCGCCGAACCCGCCCGGCGTGTTCAAGTCGAGCTTCGCAGCGGTCTGGCACCTCGACGACACGCTCGGAACGACGGCGATCGCCGATTCGACCGGCAAGATCGCGGCGACCGCCGTCGGCTTGGCACCGGGCAATTCCGTCGCGGCGCAGCTCGGCAACGGGATCCAGCTCGACGGCACCGGTACGGGCATGATCACGTTAGCGAACCCGCTGTCGGGCAACGCCGTGCACTCGATCTCGGCGTGGGTCTACCAGCCGACCGCGACGCACACGAGCACGGTGTTCCTCGTCGGTACGAACGCCAGCGACGAAGCGCGATTCTTGTACAGCTACGCCGGCAACACGAACGGTACCGGCATCGGCGTCGGCCAATACAACGACGATTGGTATCCCGCGAACGAAGACATCGAAGGCCAAGGTTGGACGCAGCTCGTGTGGACGTCCGAAGGCGCGAACAAGATGAATCATCTGTTCCGCAACGGCGTCGAGGTCATGCCGGCGATGAAGCTCACCGGTGCGGCCAACACGGCGGGCAGCACCGGCTATCTCGGGTTCGCGCCCGCGCCGGCCTACGGCAGCGCGAACGGCATGCTCGGCACGCTCGACGAGGTTCGCATCGCGACCGTGCAGCGCACGGCGCCGTGGATCTCGACCGAGTACGCGAATCAATCGTCGCCGTCGACGTTCTACAGCGTCGGCGCCGAACAGCTCGCGCCTTAGCCGGCGTCGAAGGCAACGCCGGCGTCGAACGTGTCGTCGACTGCGTCGGGGCCGAACCCGCCGTCGCTGTCGATAGCGTCGCGCACGACCGGCGTGAGATCGACGATTCTCCGGCATGCGTTCACGCCGAGCACGAGCGCGAGCACGACTACGATCGCGCGTTTCACCGACACCTGGCGCTCCACGTGCTGCTCGCAGGATAGCGCGCGACGAGCTCGTCGATCTGCGGTTTCGCGGCCGCACAACCGCCGGCGGCGAACGCGAGCTCGACGATCGCGGTGAGCGCGTCGCGATCGTGCGGCGAGCGCGGAAAGCGCGCGCGATAGTCGGTGAAGCACGTCGCGGCGGAGCCGTCGGCCGCTGCGACGGCGACGCGACAGCGCAGGTACGCGCCGGGCTCGACGAGCGGGCTGTCGGTGAACCGCGCGAGCTCGTCGAGATCGCGGCGCGCGTCGGTCCACGCGTCGAGGTCGAACGCGATCCGCGCGCGCTCGTAGTACGCCTGATCGAGCAACTTCGACGCCGGGAACTCGCCGACGAGCTTCGCGAGCGCGCGATCGGCCGCGGCGGGATCGCGAGCAGCGAGCGCACGTTCGGCGGCGGCGTAGAGCCGGCCGGCGTCGAGCGGCGTTGCTGTGGGCGGCGGCGGAGCGACGACGACCGGCGGCGGCGGCGGCGGCAGTGGCGCGACGGTGACCGGCGGTGGCGCTGACGCGACGACGATCGGCGTGACGATCGGCTTCGACTCGTGACGTGCGAGCTCGTCGCGCATCGCCGGTGCGATCGGGCTCGCGACGATCTCGTCGCTGCACGCGCGCTGACCGGTGGTGACGAATTGCACGCGCGCAGCCGACGTCAGCTTCACGGTGCCGTGCGAGACCGAGACGCACGTCGAATCCGCGCGAGCTTCGACCGAGAACAGCGTGCCGACGATCTCGACCACGGCACCGGGCGCGAGGATCTGCAGCGAGCGACCGTGACCACCTTCGAACTCGCCGAGCAACGTGCCGCGACGAATGCGCACGACCGTCGTCATCGCCGAGTGCGTGACCGGCTCGAGCTCGGCGGGACCGACGAGCACGGCGCGCGTCGCATCGTCGATGTGCAGCGATAACCGCGTGTCGGCGGGTGCGACGAACCTTGTCGGCGCCGCGCGCGGCAACAACGCGAATACAACGACTACGGCGACCGCGGCGACACATCCGATCGCGATCCCGATCGGCCAGCGCGATTTTGCGGGGGCGGGAAGTCGTGCGGCGATTCGCGTCCACGCTTGCGCGCGACGAATATCGTCGAGCTCGTCGTCGAGCGTGAACGCGGTGCGGAGCAAGTCGTCGGTGGTCATGCGCGGCCTCCTCGACGGGCGAGTAATTCGGCGAGCTCGTGGTGTGCGTGTTGGACGCGCTTCGCGACGGCTTCGGGCGTGGCGTCGACGAGCTCGCCGATCTCCTCGAACGACAGGCCGTCGACGACGCGCAGCAGCAGCGCGACGCGCTTCTTCGGCTTGATCCGCGCGAGGCACGCGAACACGGCGGCGAGCTCCTCACGCACGCTCGCCTGCGCTTCGGGCGAGCCGGCGGCAGACACGAGCTCGTCGAAGAACGCGCCGTCGACCGGCGTGGTCGGGCGGCGATAGCGCGCGCGCAACAAGCCGCACGCCTTGTTGATCGCGATCCGGTGGACGAGCGTGGCGAGCGCGGCCTCGCCGCGAAATCCCGGCAATGCGCGATGCAGCGCGAGAAACACGTCTTGCAGCACGTCTTCCCGCTCGGGCAACGGGCCGAGCAAGCGGCTGAGCCGGCGATGCACCGCGGCGGCATGTGCGCGATAGATCTGCGCGAACGCGGTCGGATCGCCCGCGCGATGCCGCTCGACGAGCGCGAGATCTTCGGCGGGGCTACGCGGCGCGACCGGCGACGACGCGGCGAGCACGGCGAGTGCGGCGATCACAGCGGCACCTCGATGCCGACGCGCAGCCACGGTGCGACGCGCGGCGTGGTCAGCGCATCCGCGCCGGCGGTGCGGTATTCGGTTTGATTCGCGAACGCGTCGATGCCCGCCGCGACGACGACGTGCGCGCTGCCGACCGCGCCGCGCAATCGCGCGCTGGCACCGCCGCCGAACAGCGTCGTGAAGTCGCCGGCGCCGGTCGTCACGATCAGCGGCTCGACGATCGCATCGAGCCGCAGCTCGAGCGGACCGACGCGACGACCGACGCCCACGCGAGCTTCGGTCTCGACGAGCTGCACCGGGCCGCCGAACGACGTGCCACCGCCGAGGTCGACCGCGACGTTCCACAGCTGCAGCGGGACGTCGAGCTCCGCGGTCAAGCCGGCGATCGCGTTGTCCCAGCCGGCGACGCCCGCATAAAACGCGAACGCGGTCGCGTCCGCCGTCGTCGGCGCGGTGCGCGTCGTCGTCGCCGCGGTGATCGTCATCGGCGTCGCTGCCGCGACCGTTCGCGCCGGCTTCGGATGCACGACCGCCGGCGTCGTCGTTGTCGTCGTCGTCGGCGGTGTCGGCGTCGGTGTCGGCGGTGTCGGTGTCGGCGGCGTTGTCGTTGTCGGTGTCGGCGGCGTTGTCGTCGTCGTTGTCGGCGTCGTTGTCGTCGTCGTCGTTGGCGTCGTCGTCGTCGTCGGGCTCGGGCTCGGACTCGGGCTCGGGCTCGGCTGCTCCAACAGATCAGTCGCCGCGAGCGCGACCAAGCGCGCCGCGTCCGCACCGCGCCGCCCGCCGAGCGCAACATCGCGATCGCCGCCGGGCGCTTCGACGTGAACGCCGCCGGTGATCGCCGTGACGCGGACGTGCACCGGCGGCCCGTCGAGCGGGATGCGCACGCGAATCGCGGCGACGAGCTCGCGAGCGGCGAACGGCGCGCCGTCGACCTCGATGTCGATCGCGCGATCGGCGACGGCCGCCGAGCTCGCGCTCAGCACCATGGCGGCGCCGATCCGGGTGACTCGCAGGCTCACGCCCAGACTTAGTCGCTCGAACCGGAGCCGAAAGGAAACATTCTTTTTTCGGCGCGCGGCGCGACCAACCCCGCGTCATGAGGACCATCTCCACGTTATTCGCGATCGCGCTTGCCGCCTGCAACATCAACATCTTCAACGGCGGCGACGATGACTCGCGCACGTCGCATCGCGATGCCGGTGCTGCCGGGAGTGGCGATGGCTTCGATGGTGGCGGCGTCTACGGCGCCGACGCCGGCATCTACAACGACCTCGATGCCGGTTGCGGCGGCCCGTCGTTCGACGCCGGCTATTACGAACCGGATGCGGGCTGCCCCAACGGGTTCGGCTCCGGCGGCTCGGGTTCGACCTGCATCGAATAGGCGGTCGGACCGCCGCAACCACGCCGTCAGGGCGACGTGATCACGACGAACCAGTGAATCGCGAGCTTCAGCCCATCCACGCCGATGCGCATGTAGCCCGGCGTGATGCCCACCGGAATCGCACCGGAGAGCATGTCGGGTTGCGCGGCCCACGTCGTCGCGCACGCCGCGTTCGGCGGCGCGTTCGTCGTCGTCAGTGTGACGTCGCTCGCGACCGCAAGCGACGGCATCGAGCCGGTCGCGAAGCGATTGAACGTGCCGGCGTCGTCGTCGGTGTAGCCGAACGCCGGCAGCGAGGTGGGCGCGTCGAGCAGCTCGCAGTAGTACGAGTCGTTGCTGTCCTGATCGAGGCCGATGAGGATCTGTTCGTTGCTGCCGCCGGTCGCGGTGATCGCGAACCCCATCGAGTACGTCGCCGCCGAGCCGAACAGCGCGAGCGTGGCGTTGAAGTAGCCGGTTACCGAATCGAGCACCAGATCGTCGCCGCTGTACGTCGGTTGCGCCAGCGGAAACGTCCAGCTCGCGCGCGGCACGGTGAACGGATCGAAGAACGCGAGCTTGTCACCGGGCGTGTCGGGATGTGGATCGCACGCATCGTCGACGCCGTCGCCGTCGCGATCGGGCTGCGTCGGATCGGCGACTTGCGGGCAACCGTCGCACGCGTCGTCGATGCCGTCGCCGTCCTCGTCGTGACCGGTCGCGTTCGCGCACGTCGTCGCATCGATGCTGCGCTCGGCATCGAAACCGACGCGCCCGCAGCACGCGAGCGCGAGCATCGCAGCAAGCGTCGATCGCCGGCGCATCCCTCTACGATATCAGAGCGCGTCGGTCGCGACCTGGACGTCGATCGCCTCCGTCTGCTCGACGCCGCGGCGGGCGAGCTTCTCGGTCATGATCGTGGTCTTCATCAACATCGCCGATGCGAAGTACGCGAGCGTGACGCCGCCGACGATCGGGACGACCGCGTGGATCTCCTGCGTCGATTCGAGCGCGAACGCGATCGATGCGAGCAGCGCGCGCGAGGCGCCGGCGAACATCGCGGTCATGCCGACGAGCGCGGCGATGCGCGGATCGACGTGCAGGGCCGGATCGATCAGCCCGGCCCCGTACGCGAGCACGTAGCCGAGCGCGGCGCCGAGCGTGAGCAACGGCGCGAGCGTGCCGCCCGACGTACCGCTGCCGAGCGCGATCGACCACGACAGGAACTTGGCAACCGCGAGCGCGGCGAGCGCGCCGATCGCGAGACCGCCGCCGACCGCGGTCGTGATGTTGTCGTAGCCGACGCCGAGCGTGCGCGGACAGGCGAGGCCGATCAAGCCGACCGCGACGCCGCCGATCGCGGGCCACCACATCCAGTGCACGCCGTGCATGCGCTCGAAGCCGTCTTCGATCGCGTAGACCGCGCGCGTGACGTAGACCGACGCGATGCCGACCAGGCCGCCGCACACCGTCGCGACGATGACCGATGCCGTCGACGGATCGTCGAACGACGGCACCGGGAAGACCGCGCCGGTACCGTGAATGATCGCGCGTAACCCGCCGGCGACCGCGCACGCGAGCGCGACCGGGGTGACCGTGCGTGCGCTGTACTCGGTGAGCAGCAGCTCGATCGCGAGCAGCACGCCGGCGATCGGCGTGCCGAAAATCGCGGTCATGCCGGCGGCGGCACCGGCGGCGAGCAAGATCTTGCGCTCGCGCGCCGTGACGCGAATGAACTGGCCCATCGCCGAGCCGAGCGCGCCACCGGTCGCGATGATCGGACCTTCCGCGCCGAACGGACCGCCGCTGCCGATCGCGATCGCCGCCGATAACGGCTTGAGGAACGTGATGCGCAGCGGGATCTTGCTCTCGTTCGTGAGGATCTGCTCCATCGCCTCGGGGATGCCGTGGCCGCGGATCGCACTCGAGCCGAAGCGCGCCATGATGCCGACGACGATGCCGCCGATGACCGGCACCAGCGCCGCGAGATAGCCGAGTTGGTTGTTGCCGGGGTCGGCACTGACCAGCGACACGCGCTGGAAGTAGGCGAGGTTCGTGACGAATGCGATCGCGCGGACCAGCACTTCGGCGACGCCGACCGCGGCGATCGCGAGTGCGATCGCGAGCATCGACATCCACACGTCGCGGCGATCGAGGCCGGTCGGTGCCCGGCCCGCGTGATCGCGCTCCATCGTCGGCGCCAGCGACGGCGCCACGAACATGCCACTCATCCGGCGGCGCATCTTGCCCACCAGCTCACGCGACGACGGCACGACGACTACCTGCTAATCCATGGGATCCCATGCATCGAGGTATACGCCTCCGTGCCGCGGTCGTCGAGTCGGCAACAGATTTCGAGCACTTCGCGTTGTCACTGACTCGCGACAAGTCTCGACGAGAAAGTGCAGAGCTCGCCGCCGCCTCGCGCGTTGAGATCGGCATGACCAAGCTCTCTCGCGTCATGTTCGTCGTCGCGCTGGCGTCCGGCGCGTGCGCCAAAGGTGATCACGCGCAACGCGAAGCCCGCGCCGCCGCCGCCGAGTCGCACGACACGTTGCCGTCGCCGATGGCCGGCAAGGCATCGCTCGATCAAGCGCAGCCGCACGACGATCGCAAGGTGATCCGCACCGGCAAGCTCGAGGTCGTCGTCTCGACCTACGACAGCGCACGCGCGCAGATCGAAGCGATCGTCAAAGCGTCGGGCGGCTACATCGATTCGACGCACGTCGAGCGCGCCGAGTCTCGCGTGAGCGATGCGACGATCGTGATCCGCATCCCGGCCGACGCGTTCGACAACATCCTGCCGCAACTGCGCCAGCTCGGCGACGTCGAGAGCGAGACCACGAACGCCTCCGACATCACCGACCAGTACGTCGATACCGAAGCTCGGCTCGCGAGCGATCAACAGCTCGAGAAGCGGTTGCTCGAGCTCGCGACGGCGCGCGACGGCAAGCTCGATCAGGTCCTCGCGGTCGAGCGCGAGCTCGCACGCGTGCGCGGCGAGATCGAGAGCTTTCAAGGTCACCTCAAGCTGTGGAACGATCAGATCTCGCTGTCGACGTTGACGCTCGAGCTATCGACGAAGCGCGCCGAGCTACCGCCGCGCGAGCCGCCGACGCTCGGCTCGCAGACCAAAGGCGCGTTTCACGATTCGGTCGCGGCACTGCGCGAATTCGGCGAGTGGTGCCTGATCAACGGGGTCGGGCTGTTGCCGTGGCTCGTGCTGATCATTCCGGGCTTCTTCATCTCGCGCCGACTGTGGCGCCGCATGATGCGCGGCCTTCGCGCGGTGATCCCGGCGGCGGTCGTGCACGCGCCGGCGGGCTACGGCTCGAGCTCGATGAAGTACGTCGCGTCGGGTGCGATCGGCACCGACGCCGCGCGCAATACGCCGGACGGGCACGTCGCGACGAACGAGCTCGATCCGCCGGCGACCAAGCCTTCGACCAACACGTAGCCCGACGCCTCGGTCGACGTCGCCGTCGGGTCGGGCTTGCCGTTCTTCGAATACTCGACGAGCTCCGGCGCCGGCGTGACCTCGACCGTGCAGCTGCCGAGCCCGGTGCCGAGACAGTCACCGACGAGCAGCTGCGCGAACCCGCTGCCGGCTGGATTGAGCGTGGTCAGCTCCGACGGCGTCAGCATCGGTAGCGGCGTCATCGCGTCGTCGACGAACGGATGCGCCGGATAGAAGTAGCTCGGCGCGTACGCGCTGCCCGAGGTCACGACGTACGCGTCGACCGCGGCGCCGCCGGTCGCGACGACCGACGAGAAATCGCCGCTGCCGTCGGTCGTCGTCGAGAACACGTTGCCGGATGTGCTGACGCCGGTCACCGGCAGGTTCGCCGCGATCGCACCGGTGCCGAGATCGAGCGCGGTGCCCGAGATCGTGATGTGCGCCGGCGCGGTCGTTTGAAACGGCATGCCGACGCAGCTGAACGGCGTCTCGGCATCGGCCGCCGCATCGGCCGCGATCGAGCCGTCGCTCGGCCCGGCGTGCTTTTCGGGAAACGAGCACGCCGCGATCGCGAGCAGCAGCGCCGCGCGCATCAGAAGCGCCCTCCGAATGCGAGGCCGACTTGCTCGCGCGTCACGACCGGCTCGACCGACGGCGCGCCGACGATCCACATCACGATCGCGCCGGCGACGAGCGCGCCACCAGCGCCGTACGCGATCGTCGCATCACGCGCGTCGCGCCGCGCTTCGCTGTTGAGCTGCAAGGCGCCGGCATCGTTGCACGTCGTCGTCGGGCAGATCGCGTTCGAGCTGCGCTCGTCGCTCGAGCCGCGTTGATAGAGCACGACGCCGGAGGCGATGCCGGCGAGCCCGACGACGGCGACCGCGATCGCGAGATCGCGCGTGACCGAGAAGTGACCGGGCGATGGCTGCGCGATCGGCTCGACGTGCGCGGGCGGCGCGATCGCGACGGGCGCCGGCGCGGGCGTCGGTTTCGCGACCGCTTCGAGCGCGGGCACGTCGAGCTCTGCTTTCTGCGCGTCGCCGACGTGGATGCGCTGCGTCCACTTCACGTAGCCATCGGCGGTGGCGACGAATTCGTACTCGCCGGCATCGATCGGCACCGCTTGGCCCCACAGCTCGCGATCGACGGCAACGCCGTTGCGCGCGATCGCCAAACCGTCGACGTCGTGGGCGATCGCGATCGTCAAGTACGCGAGCTTCGGCACGAGCAGCTTCTCGCGCCGCTTCGCCTCGGCTTCGCGCTTGCCGTCGCGCGCGGTCTTCGCGGCGACCGCGGCCTTGCGAAACGTCGCCCACGCGGTCGCGAGCTGATGGTTCTTCTCGCGGCAATCGGCGAGGTTGAGCAGCGTGCCGACGCTCGATTCGAGCCGATCGCTCGCGTCGAGCTTGTCGCACGCCTCGGCGAGCTTGCCGGCCTTGAGCAGCTTCTTGCCCTCGCGAAACAGCAGGTCGGCTTCGGCCGATTGCGCGCGCGCCGGCGTGGCCAGCGCGAGGACCGCGATCGCGGCGAGCCTAGCGATCGTCATATAGATCGTCAGTCGGTTTCGGCGCAGGCGCAGTGCGCGGTCGCGGTTTTGGTTTCGCGACCGGCGCGTCGACGGAAACGCTCGGCGCGATCGCTGCGCCCGCGTCGATCGCGGTCACCGGCATCGGCAACGGCGGCGGTGGCGCCGGCGCGATCGGTGCCGCGGCCGGTTCGACGGCGATCGGCGCGTGGCTACCGCTCATGCCGATCAAGATCGAGATCACGATCGCGACGACTCCGGTCGCGCCGAAACCGATCCAGATGCCGATCCGGCGCGGTCGGCCGAGCGGATTGGTCGCACCGGCGGCCGAGCTCAATGTCGTCGGCGTTTCGGGCTCGAGCGTGCCGGATTGAAACCCGGGCGACAGTGGAATGTTGAGCGTGCTCGCCGGCATCGCGATGCTGCCGTCGGTGAGCCGGACGAGCATCGCGTCGCACGCTGCCTGCAATTCGGTCATCGTCTGGAACCGCGCGTCGGGCTGCTTCGCGAGGCAGCGCAGCACGAGCTCGTCGAATGCATCGGGCAGCGCTTCGAGCAACTCGCTCGGTTGCGGCGGCGCATCGTTCATGTGCGCGCTGATCAGCTCGCCGACGCCGTGGCGATCGAACGGCGGCTGACCGGTGGCGAGATAGAACAGCACGCAGCCAAGCGAGTAGATGTCGCTGCGATGATCGACGTGGCCGGCGCCGCGGCATTGCTCGGGCGACATGTAGACCGGCGTGCCCATCATCGCGCCGGTCATCGTGCGATGGCGTTCGTCGTCGCCGCTCAGCTTCGCGATGCCGAAGTCGAGCACTTTGGGTCGCTCGCCGCCGACCGCTTCGCCGTCGCGCACGATGAAGATGTTGTCGGGTTTGAGATCGCGATGGATCACGCCGCGCTCGTGTGCGGTCGCGAGCGAGCCGGCGACTTGCCGCGTGATGCGCAGCGCGTCGATGAGCGGCAACCGGCCGAGCCGTTTGCGCCGGCGCTCGAGCGTCTCGCCTTCGAGCAGCTCCATCACGATGTACGCGCTGCCGTCGGTGTGAAAGCCGACGTCGAACATCTGCACGATGCCCGGATCTGGGATCGCGGTCATCGCGCGCGCTTCGTTGAAGAATCGCGTGACGATGCCGCGTCGCACCGACAGCTCCGGCAGCAGCACTTTGATCGCCGCGCGACGGCCGACGAGCGTGTGCTCGGCGAGATACACGGCGCCCATGCCGCCGGCGCCTATCTTTCGCACGATCCGGTACTGACCGATGATCGTGCCCTCCATCGCGCGTAGTTTAGCGAGATGTGGAGAGCTCGCGCCACTGCCCAGGTGCGAGCCCGTCGAGCGCGTACGGGCCGATCGCCGCACGCACGAGCCGCAGCGTCGGTAACCCGACGGCAGCCGTCATCCGGCGGACCTGGCGATTGCGCCCTTCGCGGATCGCGAGCTCGATCCAGCAATCGGGGATCGACTTGCGCACGCGGATCGGCGGCGTGCGCGGCCATAGCCACGCCGGCGGATCGATCGCGCGCGCGTCGGCGGGCAACGTCGGGCCGTCGTTCAGCACGACGCCGGCTCGCAGCGTCGCGAGCGCCGCCTCGGACGCGACGCCTTCGACCTGCGCCAGATACGTCTTCGGCGCCTTCCAGCGCGGATCGGTCAGGCGCTGGTTGAGCTTGCCGTCGTCGGTGAGCAGCAGCAGGCCTTCGCTGTCGTGATCGAGCCGGCCCGCGACGTAGACACGCGGCGGCAGCCCGAACGCGGCGAGCGTCGGGCGGCCTTGCTCGTCCGTGAACTTGCAGTGGACGAGATACGGCTTGTTGAGCGCGATCAACACTCGCGCTCGAAGACTATCAGTGCGTGTTCTTCTTCGGCGGCGGAGCTTTCGACGTCGCCCGTGCCGGCGCCGGCTTCGCTGCCGGCGCGACGTGCGCGCCGCCTTCGACATGCGCGCCGCCGTTCACTTCGGTACGGCCCTCGACGTGCGCGTTGTCGCGTACCTCGCCGTGACCTTCGACGCGCGCGTTGTCGTGCACTTCGCCGTGCACTTCGCCGTGGACGTTGTCGTGCACTTCGGTGCGGCCCTCGACGCGACCTTCGACGCGACCGCCGTTACCGCGGTGCGAGACGTAACCTGCCGGCCGATAGTGCGCGTACGCGTGGACGTTGAAGTTGCCGCGGAAGCGCATCGGCACGCCGTCGTAACGGCCCCAGCCGCCGCGATACGACCGCGAGCTGAACCAGACGCCGTTGTCTTGGTGCCAGTAAAAGCCGTCGGAGAAGAAGATCGGCTCGTCATAGTCGTAGATGACTTGAACGCCGGGGCTCACGTCGACGAGCTCGGGCGCTTCTTCATCGACGACGACCGGTGCCGGCTCGGGCGGCGGCGGCGGCGCGGGCTCGACATAAACGGGCGCGGGTGCCACGACGACAGCAGGCGCGACGATGCGCGCATGCACACCGACGCGACCGTCGGCGAAGCAGCCACCCAACAACGAGATGAACAGACCAGAATAGATGAGTCTCATACGCGATCCTCCAGAGACGGAACGGACATACTATCAGAGCACGAGGCGCGGGGTGTTGTCATCGTGATCGCATCCACGCGAGTCGGCAGCTTCGAGAGATATCGCGCACTAGCGGCGATCTTCGCGCTGATCTTCGTGACGCTCGTGGTGATCGTCGCGACCGGTCGACCCGCACTCGATCTCGCCGACGCGCAGTGGATTGCCGCTCATCGCCGGGAAGCTTTGATCCCGATCGCCGAAGCGCTCTCGCTCACCGGATCGGTCGCCGGCATCATTCCGCTCGGCGTGCTCGCGGCCGTGTTGTTGTGGCGGCGCGACGGTTGGCCCTCGGTGGGTTGGCTCGTGGTCGCGAACGCGGGCGCTTCGATCTTGTATCTCGTCATCAACCTCGCGATGGCGAGCACGCGGCCGCCCATGCCGTTGCGCGTCGTCGACTCGATCGGCTGGTCGTTTCCGTCGGGGCACTCGACGCAAGCCGCGGTGTTCTGGCCCATGCTCGCGGTGCTCTCGGGTTGGCGTCACGCGCTCGCTCCCGCGATCGGGATGGTTTGTCTCATCGGTGCGTCGCGACTGTGTCTCGACGTGCACTGGACGACCGACGTCGCGAGTGGTTACGCGCTCGGGCTCGCGTGGCTCTTCACCGTGCTCGCGGTGCGTGCTCGACGTGTTAGCGTCCGCGCATGATCAAACTCTACGGAAATCCGATGAGCACCTGCACGCGCAAGGTGCTGACGACGCTGCACGAGACGAACACGCCGTTCGAGATGAACGTGGTCGATTTCGGCAAGGGCGAGCACAAGCAGGCGGCGCACATGGCGCACCAGCCGTTCGGTCAAGTTCCGGCGATCGACGACGACGGCTTCAACCTATTCGAGTCGCGCGCGATCGCGCGTTACATCGACGCGAAGGCCGGCGGCAAGCTGACGCCGACCGACATCAAGCACCGCGCGAAGATGGAGCAGTGGATCTCGGTCGAGACCGAAAACTTCACGCCGCACGCGATGAAGTTCGTCTACGAAGGCGTGTTCAAGCGCCCGCAGACGCCCGAGGTGATGAAGAACGCGACCGAGCGGCTCGAGCTCGCGTGCACCGTGATCGACAAGAACCTCGCGGGCAAGACGTTCATGGTCGGCGATCAGTTCACGATCGCGGACATCACGTACGCGCCGTACATCGACTACGCGATGATGACGCCGGCGAAGGAGCTCTTCGCGAAGCACGCCAACTTCATGGCGTGGTGGGGCCGCGTCAGCGAGCGTCCGTCGTGGATGAAGGCCGCGGGACGCGCTTGAGCAGCACGTTCGCGATCGGCGGCGATCTCGTCGTGCATCGGCTCGGGTTCGGCGCGATGCGGATCACCGGTCGCGGCATCTGGGGCGCGCCGGCGAGCATGCGCGACGCGAAAGCGACGCTCGGCAAGCTCGCCGAGCTCGGCGTCGATTTCGTCGACACCGCGGAAGCGTACGGCCCGCACATCAGCGAAGACATCATTCGCGAGGTGCTGTTCCCGTACAAAGGCTTCGTGATCGCGACGAAGGGCGGCCTCGAGCGACCGGGCCCGAATCAATGGGTCGCGAACGGTCGGCCCGGCTACCTGCGCGAGTGCGTGGTCGGCAGCCTCAAGCGGCTCGGCATCGAGCGCCTCGATCTGTGGCAGCTGCACCGGATCGATAGCGGCGTGGCGCGCGCGGAGCAATTCGGCGCGATCGCCGAGATGCAGCAGCAGGGCTTGATTCGCCACGTCGGCCTCAGCGAAGTCTCGGTCGCCGACATCGACGACGCGAGCAAGCACTTCACGGTCGCGACGGTTCAGAACGAATACAACATCGCCGATCGCAAGAGCGAGGCGGTGTTGAAGCGCTGCGAGCAAGGCAACATCGGGTTCATCCCGTGGGCGCCGCTGCAGCGCGGTGGCCTCGCGGGCGGCAAGCTCGAAGCGGTCGCGAAGCAACACGGCGCGACGCCGAACCAGATCGCGCTCGCGTGGTTGCTCAAGCGCTCGCCGGTGATGCTGCCGATCCCCGGCACCGGCGATCCGGCGCACCTCGTCGAGAACTGCGGCGCGTCGAAGATCTCGCTAAGCGACGCCGACTTCGCGGCGATCGCTCCTCACTGAATCCCGAACTGGCCGCGCAGGAACAGCCACGGCGACGACGCCTGCAGCACCGGGTTTTCGATGCTGAGTGTGCTGCCGCCGGGCAAGCCGTAGGCGCTGAGCGACGCCGGGATCGGGAACGACGGGATCGGGAACGACGGCAACGCGTTCGCCAACGCGCCGCCGAGTAGCTCCGGCAACGCCTGCTGGATCAACGTCTGGAGCTGCGCCTGGCTTGCCGCGCTGAGGCCGAGCGCGTCGAGCGAGACCTCGAGATCGTCGAGCGAGATCGATCCGAACGTCAGCGTCGTGCCGCTGATCGCGGCGGTCGTGTGCGCGCGGCCGCCGATCGTGATCACGAGGCCCGGCGGCAAGCTATCGCCGGTGAGCGCGAGATCGATATCGCCGAGCGAGATCTCGACCGTGCCGTCGGCCATGATATCGGCGACCGGCGGCAACCGCGCGTCGAGCTGGATATCCAGATCGGCCGGCGCGCCCGAGTTGATCGCCGTCGCGGGGATCGTCGCGGTGATCCAGTTGGCGCGCCACAGCGCGTGCAGCGCTTGGTTGATCATCGCGATGTTGAGCGTGACGGACATGTCGCCGGGCGCCGGGTTCGGATCACCGAGCACGGTGCCGCTCGGGATCGCGACGCCGAGCGTCGTGTACGCGTTCGCGATCGGCCCGGTCAGCTTCGTGCCGATGCCGAAACGCAGCCGCGCCGTCGACGTGTCGATCGACGAGAACGCGAGCCCGAACGCGAGCGGGACGGTGCCGCCGCCGTAGAGCTTCGGCACGTCGAAGCTCGCCGCCAGCGAGCTGATGTCGAGCCCGCTGATCACGCCGTCGATCGCGGTGCCGAAGTTGTTGGTGACGAAGTTCTGCACGAGGTTCTGCACCTCGCTCTTGAGCGTGCCTTCCGCGAGGTCGGCGATGATGTTGATGATCGCGCCGGTGAGCCCGCTGAAGCTCGTCGATACGCTGCCGACCGACGTGCTGACGCCCGTCACCGAGGCATGCGGCACGCCGCCCGAGACCGCGAGCGCGAGCGTGAGCGAGACCGTGATCGACGAGATGTTGACGTTGCCGCTCGTGCCGAAGCCGCCGATGTTGAGGTCGAGGTGAACGCCGTTGATCACCGCGGTCGTCGCGATGCCGTTGCTCGCGAGCGACATCGACACGTTGTTCGGGCCGTCGATCGACGAGCTCAAGTACGTGATCGTGTAGCTGATGCCGATGCAATCGCCGAACGCCGTGAAGCCGGCGCAGCCCGACTCGAGCGGATTCGACGCCTTGAGCGACGAATCGATCGTCGTGCGAATCCCGGTGCTATTGAGGATCGTGTAGAGCAAATCACCGAGCGAGTTGATCGGGCCGCCGCGCGCGCCGTCGTCGATCCCGGTCTGCGACAGCGACAGCCCGAGCACGCCGGCGTACGGCGTGTTCGGATCGGCGTACACGCCCGACGCCAGGAACGTGCAGATCTTCGTGCTCTGCACGTTGAACGTGTCGGTGCCGGTGATCGATACGAAGTTGATGCCGAACCGCGTCGCGACCGGCCCCGAGAACGTGCCGTTCGCGTTGAGCGTGACCGGCGTGCCGTTGATCGCGACGGCCGAGGTGCCGTTGACGTCGGTCGCGAGGCCGTTGAACGTGATCGTGCCGTTGGCCGCGATCATCGAGCCGTCGGCCGGGCTGCCGCACGCGATCTTCGGGCCGAGCTCGTCGATGAAGACGTCGGTCGACGCGGTGACCGGCGTGCCGCCGTCGGTCGGCGACGTGACCGTGCCGTCGACCTCGTACTTGCCTTCGCCGCTGTAGCTGAACGTGCCGGTCGCCGGCTGCGAGACCGCGCCGGTGCCGGTGAGCACGTGGCTCGTCACGCCGACTTGCGCGTCGGTGACCGGGTTGCCGTAGCGATCGCTGACGACGCTCGTGATCGCGATGTCGTCGCCGATCGAATAGAACGGCTGATCCGGCTGCTTGCCGAGCAACATCGACGCCGGCAGGCCGGGGTTGACGTCGAACCCGGCGTCGTTGCTCGTCGCGCCGGGCAACGAGCACTCGCCGTCGTAGTGGCCCGAGCGAATCATCACGGCGGTGAGGCCCGTGATCGTGTTGTTCGGATCGGTCGGTGTGATCGTCAGCGTCGGCGACTGATTGCTCAGGCCGTTGCCCATCGCGTCGAAGACTTCGCAGCTCGCGCTGATCATGTCGCCGGCGGTCGCGGGGTTCGGGGTGATCTCGGTGATCAACGTCGCCGGTGGTCCCGGAATGATCTTGACGAGCGCGGGCGTCGAATCGGCGATGCCGTCGTCGGGCAGCTCGCACGCGACGGAGATCTCGCCCGCTTTGCGCGCGACGATCTGACCGTTCACGCGCAAGATCGAGCTCGCATCGACGACGTCGAGGATCGCATCGTCGACGTTTTGCGTCTGACCGTTCGAGGTCAGCACGCAGGTAACCGTGATGACGTCGCCGGCTTGCACCTGCGACGGCGCGACGGTGTCGAGCGAAGCGTTGGCGAGCGCCGGGTGGATGTTGTCACCGCACGCAGCAAGCCCGACGATCGCGCACGCGATCAGCGTGATTCCCTTCATCGCCGCGAGGATACCAAACCGGCCCGACCAGCTGGCAAGCTATTCGCTGACCGCGACGTAGCGAGCGTCGTTGCCGTCGGCATCGGGGGCGTACATGTCGCGCTGCTGGCCGACGCGAGCCTGCGGCAGCGCGTTGTGAATGCGCGCCACCTCGTCCGGCGAAAGCAGGTTCTCACCCACATCGATCACATCCAGGTGGCGGAATGCCGCGGCGTTTGCGACGAGAAAGCTCGCGTCGGCGAGCACGCCCTTCGAGACGTCGAGGGAATGCAGCCGCGGCAGCAACGCCGAGCCGACGAGCAGCTCGAGCACGGAGTCGACGAGCTCGCTGTTGACGATCCCGAGATGGCGAAGCGCCGGCACGCGATCGCCGGCAAACAAGGGCACGAGATCGGCCGGCAGCGAGCTCGCACCGTAGTTCCAGCTGCCGGTCCAGATCGACAGGTGCTCGAGCTTCGGCCAGCGCGCGTTCGTGATCGAGAGCAGCTCGGCGCGCGTGAGGCCGCCCGAGATCCGCTCGAATCGGCGTAGCTCGGGCAGGTCGATGTCGCCGAGCACACCGCCCGCGCCGCTCTTGATCACGAGCGTCTCGAGCTTCGGTAACCGCGACCACAGCGGCGAGAAGTCGCCGAACTTGATCCAGCTCAGCTCGGAGTCTTTGTCGTCGAAGTCGTCGAAGCGCAGCTCGCGCAGCTGCGGCGCGATCGGCGAGTCGCACACGGCCTCGGCGGTGGGTCGCCAATTGTTCGCGTACGAGAACGCGGCGAGCCCGAAGCGCAGCGACTCGACGAATAGATAGAGCGGCCGTGGGAGCACGTCGCGTACGATCTCGTCGAGGTCGTTGCCGCCGTCGGGATCGGCCTTCTTGATCTCGAGCGCGAACGGGAAGCCGTGGCGCGAGCGCGTGACTCGGACCTCGTCGAACGTGCCGGCGAACGCGTCGCGATGCGTTTCGAGCAGCGCTCGTGCGGCTTCGGCGCTGCCGCCGGCGATCAGCGCGGTGTACTCGCCGCGCAGGTCGCCGCGACCGACGAGCCAGTCGCGATAGACGGCCCACGCGGCATCGTCGTCGGGCGACGCGCGACACGCGGCTTCGAGCTCGAGGTTCGGCGCGAACGCGAGCGTCGGCACCGCGACCTCGTCAACGAGCTCGCCTTCGATCAGCAGGAAGCCCATGCCGTAGTACGTGTCGATCATGCGCTCGACGAGCTGCTTGGCCTCGGCGGCAGAGTCTTGCTTCGAGACCTGCGGCGTGTCGTCGTCGAAGCGCTGGATCACGTGCTTGCCGTCGATGGAGATGGTGACGCGCCGATCGTTGTCGTCGACGTAGCGCCGCGTCCACCGCCGCTTCGGCTCGATCGACGCGGTGACGGCGGCGACCGGCGTGACCTCGACGTAGCCCTGTGCGAGCTGTTTCGCGATCATCTCGTCGATCGCGTCGGCATTCGCGATCGTGCGCGTGACGGCGCGTTCGGGGCCACCGGTCGTGCCGAACTTGATCTCGCACGCGTTCGCGTTCGTCTGATGGATCGTCCAGTAGCGATCGCCAAGCGTGAAGCGGCGCACCGCAGCAGCTTACGCTTCGCAGGGTGTCATCGCGTGAATGCTCGAGACGTAGAGCTTGCCGTTGCGCACCACGAACGTGACCTTCACGCCGCCGACGCGCTCGAGCACGAGGTTCGACAGCGTCGCCCGCGGCGCTCGCACGTCGCTGCGCATGCAATCGATCTGATACGCCGCGGCGTCCGGCTTCGCGGGATCGACATCGAGGTGCGCGAGCGCGTAGCGCACTCCGGCCGCGACGTCGCCGGCGTAGTGCTGCTTCATGTACGGCGTCATGTTGACGTCGGCGAGCTTGGCGCTCGGTTTGTCGGTCGCGCGAAATTGCGTCTGCTCGATCTCTTCGGAGCCCGGCGTCCACCACACGTGTATGCCTTCGACCGGATCGGCGACGTCGCCGAGCGGCGCGCCGCGATCGAGCGCGGCTGCGAGCTTTTGCGCGAGCGCGATCTGCTGCGCGGTCGTCGGTTTCGCGGGCGACGCGCTCGCCACGGAAACGATCGCGATCGCGACGAGCCAGCGCATCGTCATGACGACGCCTCGGGAGCCGAGATTATTCGCTCGCGCATGAACATCAGCAGCTCGCCCCACCACATGCCGAGGTCGCGGATGAACGCGTCGGCGGCTTGGCCGTGACGCACCGGATGATCCGGCCGCAGCGCCGCGAAGCCGCGATGCTCGAGCAGCACCCGCGTGCCGCCGCTTTCGGTCGGTTCGAACTGAATGTCGACGAACGTGACCTCGCCGGGCGCGAAGTTCGAGCCGCGCCACTCGAACGCGAGCCGGCTCGGCGGATCCCACGCGGTGATCGTGCCGGCGACGTGCGTGCGGGTCTCGCCGGCGAGCTCGTACTGCTCGAACAGCCGACCGCCGAGCTTCGGCTCGAACGCGAGCGTGCCCGGGTTGCGCCCGGCGACGCGATACTTGCGGCCGCGCCGCCACCATAGATCGGTCTCGAGCGTGAACACCGCGAATGCTTCGGCAGGTGGCACCGGCACCGAAACCGTCACGCGAACCGTGTCACCGGCGATCACGCTTCTTCCTAACATGCGCGGCAAACGCGGCGAGCTGATCGGTCCAGAACGCTTCGACTTCGTCGAGCCACTCGCGGAGCTCGCCGAATCGCTCGGGCTTGAGCCGATACACGCGCTCGCGTGCGTCGTCGTTGCTCACGGCCTCGGTCTCGACGAGCCCGCACTTGCGAAGCACGCGCAGGTGTCGGCTCATCGCCGGCCGGCTCGCATCGAGCTCGTCGGCGAGATCGCTCGCTCGCCGCGGCTCGCGCCGCAGTAGATCGATCACGCCGCGCCGCGTGGGATCGGCGAGCGCGCCGAACGTGGCATCGAGCGCGGTCATCCTTTCAAGCGCTGGGCGAAGTACCAGTGGTGCCCTTCGTGATCGCGCGCTTGATACGAGCGATCGGCCCAGTAGCCTTCACCGTAGTCGGTCGTCGTCGGCTCTTTGACGATCGTCGCGCCGGCGTTGCGCGCGCGCTCGCAGTGCGCGTCGCAGTCGTCGATGTAGACCATCATCGTCTGCGTGTTCGCGCCGCCGACCTGCTTCGGGCTCTGCTCGTAGGACCGCTCGTCGCGGCGCGCGTCGCCGAGCATGATCAAGCCACCGCCGAGCTCGAGCTCGGAGTGCGCGATCTTGCCGTTGTCGCCTTCGATCTTGAGCCGGACCTCGAAGCCGAACGCCGTGCACAGCCAGTCGATGGCCTTCGCGGCGTTCTCGTAATAGACGGCCGACGAGATCCGCGGCCAGCCTTTCGGAAGCGGTTTGGATGCGATTGACATGATGGTTAATAGTTAACACGTAAAGCAATCATCGTCAAGGCTTGACGCGACGCCGCCGGCCGGCGATGACTCGCACGTGTTCGGGCGTAAGGCGAAGATCCTCAAGGCGGTGGCGCGAGCGCAGGCGAAGATCGTGCGGGACGACGAGCTCGCCGACGACGCGCCGATCGAGGCACTGCCGCCCGAGCTACAGCCGACCGCGTACTTCACGCTCGCCCACGAGCTGCTCGACGACGAGCGCTTCGCCGCCGCCAAGCACGCGGTCGATCGCGCGCTCGCGCTGTCTCCCGACGAGATCGAGCTGCACGCGCTTGCGGCCGAGATCCACCGCGAGCTCGGCGAGATCGAGCTTGCGATCGCCGCACAGCGCCGCGTGGTCG
>DASXEF010000971.1:0-2877 GCA_036490255.1 Kofleriaceae bacterium | reverse complement strand
CGGCGATCGCCAACAACCTCGTCACCATCGCCCGCGCGGCCTAGCCAACGGCGAGCAGCGCTGTCGGACGTCCAGCCTGGGCCTTGCCCGAGCAAGATCAGCTTCGGCCGGCGGTGTTTTGCACCGCTATCTAGCTAGCGCGCTTTTTACGGCGGCGGAAGAACACCATACCGACGAGCATCGCCGGGCCGGTGTTGCCGAGATCGGCGACGATGCCGCAGTTCTTGTCGTGCGAGCAGCAGCCGCCGCGGCACGGCCACTTCGGATTGCCCGGCGGCTCGACCGATTCGCCTGCGGTCGTCGCCTGCGAGCGGATCCGGATCTCGCGCGCGTGATCGAACGGCACGTGCAGGTGATAGATGTTTTCGGCGACCTTGGTCGCGCCGTCGATCTCGTAGTGGATGCCGGTCAGGCCGCCTTCGTGGCTGAGGAACACCGCGAACGACGTCATCGGCGCCCACTCTTGCGGCGCGCTCTTGTAGAACGCGTAGATGTCGAGCGTCGGCACGACCGTCGCGGCTTCGACCGGGCCGATCGCGCCGACGACCTGGTGCGTGACATCCGCGGCGCTGCCGGTCGCGTGCGCGATCTGGAGCAGCGCTTGAACCTCGGCGGCATCTTTCGACGTCAACACCGAGCGCATCGAGTCGACCGCCGCGTCGTCTTTGACCGTGCCGTAACGCGCCGCGATCGCTTTCGCGCGTGCCATCGCGTTGCTCGTGATCAGCGACAGTCCCGTCGTGCCGGCCGGCACCGACGCCGGCATGTTGCGCGGCATCACGAACAAGTAGACGTCTTGATCTTTCTCGCCGGTCGGTTTCAAGAGCCCGCGCACGTCGACGACGGCGGTGTGCACGTCGGTCGACATCTGCGCGAACTCGAGGTTGTTCCACGAGCTCTGCGACACGAAGTTGACGGGGTTGCTGCCGCCCCCGCCGCCGTTCGGCACGCTGAGCTCGACCTCCATGCACTCGTGTTGGTAGTACGCCGAGACGCACGGGCCCGCCGGCGTCGTCGCCTGAATGCCTTGATCGGTCGACGCGTCGCAGTGCGAGCCGGACGCCGTGCAGCTGCACGCGCCGACCCCCGAGCACGCGCCGCCGGCGCTCGGCGGCACAAGGCCGTACTTGCAGAACTCGCTCGCGCCGATCGTCGGATCGGTGCCGAGCTGCCACGTGAAGTGGATCGACGTCTTGCCGTTGGCGGGAATGTCGTCGGACGTGCAGGTCGGCGCCGTGCCTTGGCTGCACACGCCGCCGGTCGCGCCGCGAATGTCGATCCACGCGCCGGGCGCGCTCAACCCGGCGGTCGCGCCCCAGCTCGCGAGCCGGAATCGGCCGAGCAGCGGCGTCGTGATGTCGGTTGCGCCCGTGTTCTCGACCTGCGCGACCATCGTGTTCACGCCGCTGGCATGAACCTCGGTGTCGGTGAGGTGATAGGTCGCGAAGTTCGTGCCGGCCGGTGCGTTGAGCACCGTGCCGATATCGGGCGTGCGAATCGCGAGGCCGGTGTCGCAATCGGTCGGCGCGGCGCCGCCTTCGAGTGCCGTCATGTTCGCGTACGCCGGCGTCGCGCCCATGAGATCGACGTGAAACAGCGCGTGCGGTGTGCTGTTCGTGCGAATGCAGATGCCGTTCGCCGACGCCGTGTTCGGCCATTCGCCGACCATCGCGAGCCCGTTGCCGGTCGCGTCGACGTGTTGCGCTGCCTCGTACCAGACGGTCGCGCCGGGCTCGATGCCGTTGTCGATCGTACCGGCCACGCCGGTCGAGACCTGCGGCATCTGGATCTCGACCGCCCAGCGGTCTTGCGTGAACGGCGCGCCGCCGGCCGCGAGCTTGAAGTAGCGCGAGGCCTGATCGATCCACACGATCGTGCTCAGGCCGCTGATCGGCACGAACTGCTCGCCGGTCGCGCCGCCGGCGCCGGTGCACTGCCCGGTGTTGCCGAAATCGGTCCACACCGCGTACCAATCGGTCGCCCCGCACGGCGGCGCCGCACAAAACGTCGGGATGATCGGCGCGGTGCCGGTGCCCGCGTTGACGTGAAACTCCAGGATGTAGCCGCTCGGATCCGGCGCGGTGTGCGCGCCCGGCCGGTGAATGCCGATGAACACCTCGTGCGGCACGGTCGCGTTCGGATCGATGCTGATCACGTGCGAGAAGTAGAAATCGTTCGCGACCGCGCCGGTGCCCGGCGCCGCGAGCGCGCGCAGCTCGTACGGAATCGCGGCCGCGCCGTAGTCGAATGAATGACCGGCGGCGCCGAGCCAGCGCGGATCGTCGATCGATTGACCGTCGGTGCCACCGCCTGCAGTCCACCAGATCGGCGGCCCGGGCTGCGTGGGGACGCCACTTGCGTTGGGAACGCAGAGATCCTGCGCTGCGGCGGGAAGCGCGCAGAGTGTGAGAGCGATCGCGAGCGCGGACTTATTCATCTATTGAGCCTGGTAGTAGGTTGTCATCGATAAGTTCATGAGCGGAGCAACGGCGCACGACGCGGCGCCGAACGGGGTGGGCCACGGATCGTCGAGGTTCGCGATGTTGACGTCGCGATAGCACTGCGACCCGGTCTCGTTCGACGCGGCCATGCCGATCGCGGTGCTCGCCGACACGCGGATGATCAGCCAGTACAGGCCGTTGTCGATGTTCGGCGCCGGCGTCAGCGTCGCGACATTCGCGCCGTTGACGAGCGTCTGGCGCAGCGGCATCGACGCGATCAGGTTGTTCGGCGTGTTGTTCGAGTCGTCGTACAGCGCCATGCGAAAGTCGCCGGCGGCGGCGGGAATGTACGTGCCGAACGACGACAGGTCCGACGTCGTCGTCAGGCTGAGCTGGTAGCCGATCACGGTGCCCGGATCGATGTCGGTCGTGTCGG
>DASXEF010000277.1:0-3136 GCA_036490255.1 Kofleriaceae bacterium | reverse complement strand
CGCCGTCGCCCGACGCCGCCGGCTCGGGCTCGGGCTCGGGCTCCGGCTCTGGCTCCGGCAAAGCCGCGTTCGGCTCCGACTGCACCACGGTCAGCGACACGAGCACCGAGTGCGCGAGCGGCGTATGCACGAACTCGTTCAACATGTTCCCGACGCCGGTGTGCTCGCAGAAGTGCACCGACCTCGGTGGCTCTGACTCGACGTGCCCGGTCGGCTCGATGGGTCAGAAGTGCAACATGCAGGGCTACTGCAGGCCCTGAGCGGTGAGCATCACGTAGCCGTCGTCGGCGCCGATCGATAGACCGGTGAGCTGGATGCCGGCGAGCGCGGGCAGCGGGATGTCACCGAGCAGCGCGCTGAACGTCGTGATCTGAGCTTGCAGCGACAGCTTCACGGCATCCGACAGGTCGTCGGACGTGAAGTGCGTCTGGTTCGCGACCGTGTTCAGCACGTCGACGTCGATCGTCGGAGTGCCGAGCTGGAGCCCGACACCGAGGCCGTTCGCGCTCGGCGCGATCGCGAGCTCGACGCTGGCGTTGATCGCGGCCTGCGCGACCGGCGTGTTCGACGCCAGGAACGTCGCCGTCATGTCGGGCAGCACGAGCGCCATCTTGCCGTCGCTGGTGTTGCCCGAGATCATCGGCGGCGACGTCATCGCGATCGAGGTCGTATCGAACGTGCCGCCCGGCGTCGGCATCGAGATCGCGACGAGGTTCATCGCGACGGCTTGTGCGAGCAGATCGTTCGCGAGGTTGTCGGCGAGCCCGAGCTGCATGCCCGCGCCGGCGTTCATCGTCGGCGAGCCGTCGCTGACCGACGTGAAGCCCTTGCTGCCTTCGGCGCCGCCGATGACAAGCGACATGTCGAGCGCGACCACGCCGGCATCGCTCGTGAAGCTGATCGCCGACGGCACGACGTCGACCGTGAGATTCGTGCCGAGCAGATTGAGCGTCTTGGGTCCGCCGAGCGCGCCGAGTGCTTGGTTGACCATCGGGCCCATGAACGAGCTCGCCGCGAGCGGTGCGATCGTCTCGATCGCGCTATCGAGCGGGAGAATGTCGAGGATGTCGCCGGGCAACCCGCCCGACGAGATGTCGAGGCCGGTGACGTTGACGGTCGGCGATTGCAGCGTCGTGGTGAAGCCGCCGTTGCCGTCGGGCGCGACCAGCAACGTGCCCGCGACGACGACCGACGTCGCCTTGATATCGGTGTTGTCGGTGCCGCCGAGGCACGCGACCGCGTACTTGACCTGACCGGGCACGTCGACGCCGTCGAGCTCGGCCGAGAACTGCAGGCCGCCGGCGACCGGCACGAGCGAGATCGAGACCTTCGTCGTCGTCAGGTTCGTGACGAACAGCTGGCCGTAGAGGCAATCGGGACCGTCTTCGTCGCCCGCGTGCACCATCGGCTGCATCGGCGCGAGCAGCGGCGCCATGTTCATGCTCTGGATGATCGGACCGGCCGCGGTCGCGATCTTCGCGAACGCCTGCTTCGAGATCGCCGCGGTGACCGCGCTGCCGATCATCGCGCCGGGCGCCTTGTTCGCGCCGGCTTCGACCGAGCGCGTGTCGGTTGCCTGTGCGCTGCTCGCATCGGTCGCGACGGTGTGGATGAGCGTCGCGCCTTCTTCGACTTGGACGTTCGCAGTGAACGAGCCGTCGGCGCTCAGCGTCGCGGCGACGTCGTTGACCATCACCGACGTGACCGCGGCGCCGCCCATCGAGCTCGGCACGACGGTGCCGGTCACGGTGATCGTGCCCGCGGCGTTCTGGATCAGGCTGCGTTGCGGCGCGGTGATCGTCAGCGTCGGCGGGTCGCCGGCAGGGGTTGGGCCGCCATTACAAGCCGACGCAGCGAGGAGCAATCCAGAAACGAGCGAGAAGTTACGCATGGCTGCACCGACATTCAGCAAGGCTCCTGCCAAGTCGCCGACATGTGCGCTCGCGGGATAGCCACGCATTCGCGGCAGTTCCGCCACGACGCGTCGCGTCGATCCGCAACTCGACTTCCCTGGCTACGAGCCTAGCCGGATACGGTGACCGCGCGAACGCCCATCGCCGTGAGCAGCTCGGGCAAGCGTTTGCAAAAGTCGCCTTGCACGACGATCGCGTCGCCTTCGACCGATCCACCGCAGCCGAGCTGCTGTTTGAGCTTGCTGCACCACGCGTCGAGCTGTTTCGGCGGGAGTGCGAGCTTCTCGATCACGGTCACTTCTTTGCCGCGGCGTTGCTTGCGCTCGAGCCGCACGACCGCACGCGCAGGACCTTTCGACTCGACGAGTTTTTTCTCGGGCGCGACTCCCGGCGGAAGTTGATCGCGCAGCTTCGCGAGCTCGGCAAACTTGTCATTCGGCATGACGGCGCACGCGAGCATACATCGTCGACGAAGAATCACATTCAAAGCGGCTTGAGATGTCCGGGCTCACTACGTCACCATGGTTGGATGGGGAGTCTGTCGACCAAGGGGGAAGTGGTGGCGAAGACAGGGGACATCATCGAGGGGCGGTATCGGATCATCAAGACGTTAGGGGCGGGTGGCATGGGCACGGTGTTCCTCGCGGAGCACGCGCTGATCAAGCGCCGTGTCGCGATCAAGATCCTGCATCCAGAGCTCGCGACCGATGCGAACGTCGTCGAGCGATTCATGAACGAAGCGCGGGCGGCCGGCACGCTGGGTCACCCGAACATCGTCGAGAGCACGGACATGGGCTTCACCCACGATCACGTGCCGTACATCGTCTTCGAGTACCTCGAAGGCGCGCTGTTGACCGACGA
The DNA here is from genome assembly GCA_036490255.1 of Kofleriaceae bacterium. GTDB lineage: Bacteria > Myxococcota_A > Polyangia > Haliangiales > Haliangiaceae > JABFXX01. The sequence continues at coordinate 362 of DASXEF010000277.1, read as the reverse complement.
GATCTATCGCGTCGGTGGCTTGCCGCTGCGCCGCACGGTGCGGATCTGCTCGCAGATCGCATCGGCGCTGTACGCCGCGCATAACGCCGGCGTCGTGCACCGCGATCTCAAGAGCGACAACGTGTTCCTGACCGACAAGGACGACGCGTCGGATCACGTCAAAGTGCTCGACTTCGGCATCTCGCGGTTCATGGAGTCCGAAGATCACCAGAAGCACATGGTGATGGGCACGCCGGAGTTCATGGCGCCCGAGCAGATCACCGATCCGGAGAACGTCGACGCGCGCGCCGATATCTACGCGCTCGGCGTGATCATGTACGAGATGCTGACGGCGCGCCGGCCGTTCTCGAACGAGGACGATC
>DASXEF010000271.1:0-1959 GCA_036490255.1 Kofleriaceae bacterium | reverse complement strand
CCGCGATCGCTTGCTCGTCCGCGGGATATTCCGGCGAGCCGACGATGCGAACGATCTCGACGTTGCGCGCGATCACGGCCTCGCGCGTCGTCGCCGCACCGCCTTTGGCGAATTCGCGCAGCACGTCGGGATGCGCCTGGCCGACTTTCGGATCGCCCGTCGTCGCCATGATCGACGTCAGCGATCGCACGCGCTGCGGATGCTCGATCGCGATCGTTTGCGCGATGAACCCGCCCATGCTCGCGCCGACCAGGTGCACGCGCGCAAACCCGAGCGCATCGCAAAGCCCGACCACGTCGCGCGCCATGTCGGACAGCGTGTACGACGCCGACGAATGGTCGCCGGCCAGCGCGGCCGGCAGGTTCGGCACCGGTGCGGTCGTCAGATGCGTCGACAGCCCGGCGTCGCGGTTGTCGAAGCGCACCAGCTGCGGGCCGCGCGCGACGAGCGCGTCGCAAAACCCGTCCGGCCACGCGATCAGCTGCGCGCCGATGCCCATCATCAGCATCACCGGCGGTGCGCTCGGGTCGCCCAGCCGTTCGTAGGCGAGCCGGATCGTCGGCGCGACCTCGGCGAATTCAATTGCCATCGCCGCGCACGCTACGCGACGGGCGAAAAAATCGCCGGCTTGTTTCGATCGGCGGTTTCGACGAGACTTCGAGTGGCGGGAGGGTCCGGTCGGGCCCGGAATGAACGTTCATTCCGCGTGTCGATGTCACGCGTTGTCCGAGTTTCGGACACGCCGGACAGCTCAGAGCTCGTCGTCGAGGTTCGACGCCGGCGGCGACGTGAACGGCGTCTCCGAGAGCTGCGCCATCGCAGTCGCGAGGTTCGCGACGGTGACCGACGGCGGCGCGTTGCGCTCGAGCATGAACGCACACGTCGCGCACGACGTGACGACCAAGCCGCCGCCGGTGGCTTGCACTTCGGCGAGCCGGCGCTTGCTCATCTGATCGGCGACGAGCGGCATCGTTTTCGGCAACAGACCGCCGCCGCCGCAGCACTCGGTGTCTTGCTTGTTCCACGCGAGCTCGCGAACCTCGGCGAGCTGCGCGAGCGCGCGCCGCGGCGCCTCGATGACGTTGTTGTAGCGCGCGTGATAGCAGGGGTCGTGGTAGTAGACCGTCTTGCGATTGACCGGGCAGGCGAGGCTTTGCGCGGCCGGCGCGAGCACGTCGGCGAGCGAGACGACCTCGGGCCGGACCTGCACGCCTTCGGCGGCGTACTGCGCGCGCATCGCGTAGAGGCACGCCGAGCAGTTGATCGCGATCTTGCGATAACCGCGGATCGCCGACGCGACGCGGCCCGCATGCCAGCGAAACAGATCGCGGTGACCCGCGGCGAGCAGCGGATACCCGGCGCACGCCTGCGGCGCCGTCACGATCGTCGCGGCGATGCCGACGCGATCGAGCAGCGCGAGTGCGGCGCTGATATCGGCGGTGCCTTTGTCGATCGCGTCGCAGCCGGGCCAGATCCCGAGCTCGCCTTCCGTACCTAAACGCTCGCCGAATTGCGCGGACAGCTGCGCCGACAACCGTTGCTCGCGCGCGCGAAACCGCTCGCTGTAGCCCGCGAGCGCCGGGTGCGGCACGCCCTTGTCGACGGCGGCCGCGCGACCGCTGAGCAGCACGAGCCCGGGCTCGTTGCCGTGATCGCAATAGACCGTGCAGTGCCGGCAGCCGGTGCATGCCCACAGCGGATCGGTAGATTCGGTCGTCCAGCGATCGCGGCCGAGGCGCAGCTGGTTGAGCCGATCCATCTTGACCTGCGGGATGTACGTCTCGCGCGCGCTCGCGGTCGAGACCGGGCACGCGTGGCGGCACATTTTCGGGCAGAACGTGCAGTAGTCGAGCTGCTTGGCAACGGACTCGGCCGAGAACTCGGACATCGAGGCAGAACATATCACCGCCGTCGGCGCGCTAGAGGGCGCGCGCGGCGACGGCGTCGGCGAAGCGCGGA
>DASXEF010000264.1:0-13872 GCA_036490255.1 Kofleriaceae bacterium | reverse complement strand
CCCGCGCCGGTCGGTCACGGCGTGCTCGTGTGGTTCGAGCTCGACGATTACGCCGGCGCCGCCGCGCGCGCACGTGCGCTCGGTGCGATCGTGATCGAAGAGAAAGTGAACCCGGCGGCACAGCACCACGAGCTGTGGCTGCGCGACGCCGACGGTTACGTCGTCGTGCTGGCGAGCCCCGACGGCAGCGCGACGAACTAACTACTCTCGGCGCAGCGCGGCGGCCGTCTGATCCCACGCGATGTCGCCGAGGTCGGCGCGCGGATGCTCGCGGCCGCAGCTCGCGCACGTGCGCGGGCCCGCGTTGAATGCGTGCACCGCTTCGAGATACGCCGCCTGCGGAATTCCGGCGATGTCGATCGAGCACACGAGCTCGCCGCAGTCGCAGAACCATGCGACGGCTTCGCGCCGGTTCGGTTCCGGCTTGAGCCGGATCTGGATGTTCTCGCCATCGGGAACGATGCGGCTCGGGATGCACGCGGGGATGTAGACGGTGTCGCCGGGCTCGAGCTGCATCGTCGGATGACCGACGAGCTCGATGCGGCCTTTGCCGGCCATCTGGATCAGCACGTGATCGGCTTCTGCGACGAGCCAGAACGGCTGCGCGCAGCGATTGCGCGATAAATGCGGCATCGGATCGGTGCCGGGCTGACCGACGGGAAAGTCGTCGTACGAGCCCCACGCATCGCGCGCATCTCGGAAGACATTCAACGTCTTCTTGCGTTCGATCACGCGCTTGCCTTCTCGATGTCGCCGCGCGCGCGATTCGCCAGATCGATGTATTGCGCGTAACGTCGCCAGCCCATCAGCTCGGCGGGAAACCGCGGCTGCTCGGCGTCGCACGCCGGGCAACGTCTCGGCTCTGCGTTGTAGAGATCGACGGCGTCGGCGTAGAAGCGAATGTTCGCGAGCTCGGGATAATGCGGCTGCGGCGCCTGCCAGACGTCGCGATCGACGCGAAACGCGATCTCGTTGCACTTCGGGCAGCGCAAGATGAACGCTTCGTTCTGCGGGCCGTGCTCGGCGATCCGAATGATGATCAGCGCGAGTTGGTAGTGCTTTGCTTCGTCACCGGCCGGCTGGCGAATGAACGTCGTCACGCCGTGCGTGCCCTGCTGGAGATAGAGCTGGCCGGTCGCGATCAGGCCGCCGTCGCTCGCCATGCACAGGATGACTTCGGGGACATCGTTGTAGTGATAGAAGTGCACGCGCGGCGTGTTCGGCAGTGTCAGCGACAGCGCCGCAGTCGGCACGATGTCGCCGGGCCCGAGATACGGAAACAGCGGCAGCTGCTCGAGCATGCCCTGGTGGCAGATCATGTGCTCGAACGCGTTTACTTTGAGCGGCCGCTTGCTCGGCTGCTTGCCGAACCACGTGGTCACACGTGCCCGACCAGCTTAGTCAGATCGTCGCGGCTGGCGCCGAACTGCAGCTCTTTGATCTCGTCGAACGGAAAACCGATTCGCTCGAGCTCGCGCGCGACTGCCTGCTCGTTGTCACCATCGTAGAGGTTGATAATGAGTCCGTCGGCCATATTTGCATATGTCTGGACGAATCGCGCGAATTTGCTCTCGAGCACGGCAGGCACGCTCTTCTGAAAATCGTCAGGACTGACGCCCGGCGCGTGGTGAACGACGATGTAGCGTGGCATCGAGGAATCGTAGTCGATATCATCAGACACGCGGGTGAAAGACCGATCGAACGACTTGGTCTTGGTGTTATCGGAGACGTTCCGCGCGTTCGCCGAGGCTACGACCGATTACGCGACGCTGCTCGACACCGTCGCGCGCAAGCTCACCGAGCTGATCGGCGACGCGTGCATCGTCTCGCTATCTGCCGCCGACGGCAGCTGGCTAGATCTCGGCGCGGCATGCGCGTCCGATGAAACCGCGACGCAGCTGTTGCGGGCGGCACTGGCAAACCGTTCCGAGCGCGACGGCAGCGGCCAGTCGATTCGTGTCGCGTTGACCGGCGAGCCCGTGATTATCCCGACAATCGCGCCCGACGAGCTCGCTCGCCGCGCCGAGCCGGCGTTCGCGAAAGCCGTCCGCGATCTCGCCGTGCACAGCTTCTTGTCGGTGCCGCTGCTCGTGCGCGGCCGGCCGCTCGGCGTGCTCTCGCTGCTGCGTTACACCGCCGACAGTGCGCCGTTCGACGAGCGCGATCAGGCACTCGCCCACAGCGTCGCCGACCACGCGGCACTCGCGATCGCGAATGCGCAGCTGATCGACGAGCTCAAGCGCGCCGAGGCGCAGGCGAAGACGTTCGTCGCACTCGTCGAGAACAGCGGCGACATGATCGGCATGGCCGACTTCGACGGTCACGTGCTGTTCCTCAATGCCGCGGGCCGCCAGCTGATCGGCCTCGCGCCCGATCACGACGTGCGCATGAACACGCTCGGCGATTTTCACCCGGCCCAAGAAATGGCACTCGTGCAGGAGCATCGTAAGCAAGGCGACTGGCAAGGCGAGATGACGCTGCGCCATCAACAGACCGGCGAGCTCATCAGGACGAACGCGAGCACGTTCCTCGTCCGCGACGTCGACGGCAAGCCGCTGTGCTTCGGCACCGTGCAGCACGATCTTCGCGCGACGAAGCGGCTCGAGGCCGATCTCCGCCAGGCGCAGAAGATGGAAGCGCTCGGACGCCTCGCCGGCGGTGTCGCGCACGACTTCAACAACCTGCTGACGGTGATCTTGAGCTACTCGGCGATGCTCCAGCACGCGCTGCCGAAAGAGGGGCGCAACATCGCCGACGTGCAGCAGATCGATCGCGCCGCGCAGCGCGCCGCCGAGCTCACGCGCCAGCTGCTCGCGTTCAGCCGACGCCAAGCGCTCCAGCCCAAACCGCTCGATCTCGGCGCGGCCGTGCAGTCGATGTCGGGCATGATCCGCCGGCTCGTCGGCGAGGATATCGAGCTGCGCATCATCACCGAGCCGGGCGTCGGCGCGGTGATGGTCGATGCCGGCCAGATCGAGCAGGTCGTGATGAACCTCGTCGTCAACGCGCGCGATGCGATGGTCGGCGGCGGCGTGCTCACGCTCGAGACCGCGCGCGACGGCAAGTCCAACATGACGCTGTCGATCACCGATACCGGCACCGGCATCGACGAAGCGACGAAGACGCACGTGTTCGATCCGTTCTTCACGACGAAGGAGCTCGGCAAGGGCACAGGGCTCGGCCTGTCGACGGTGATGGGCATCGTCGAGCAGAGCGGCGGCCGCGTCAGCGTCGATAGCGAGCTCGGTCGCGGCACGACGTTTCGCGTGACGCTGCCGGTGACCGATCGCGATCCGTCGGAGCCGATCGCGATCGCACGCACCGCGACGCCGATCCACGGCACGCAGCGGATCCTCGTCGTCGAGGACGAGGTCGACGTCCGCGTGCTGATCCGCGAGGTGCTCAGCCAAGCCGGCTACGAAGTCATCGACGCCGCCGACGGCCTGCACGCGCTCACCGTCGCGGCCTCGGTCTCCGGCGAGATCGATCTGCTGCTCACCGACGTGATCATGCCGAAGCTGTCGGGCCGCGAGCTCGCGAAGCGGTTCGTCAAGCTGCGGCCCGAGACGCGCGTGCTCTACATGTCGGGCTACACCGACGACAAGCTCGGCCACCACGGCTTGCTCGATCCCGACATCGAGCTGATCCAGAAGCCGCTCACGCCCGACGAGCTACTGCGCCGTGTGCGGCGGTTGCTCGCGTGAACATCGCGTCACCACGTGATCGACACGGCGTAGCGCGGATGTTCGGACGCCGACCGGATCGTCGTTAACTCGACTCGCGCACCGTCGAGCTCGAACCAGGTTCGCGTCCCGAAAGTCGTCCGAGTGCGCCATTTTTTCTGCCGCTTGCGGGCCGACGAGCACGTCGATCGCGGGCTCGAGGCGAAGGCGAGTCGCGTCATGACGACCTTGATCATTTAGCACCGTTCGACCGATCGCCAGCGCTTTCGCCGCGGCGACCGACTACTCAGCCGAACGCGAACCGGAAGCCCATGCCGACGTAGCCAGCCGTCGTGTTACCCGATGGCGCTTGGGTTTGCGGCTGCGTCTGCCTCGGGGCCGCGTCGTCGCTCGTCGTCGTCGGCGTGCCGCCTTGATACGTCGCGGTCGGCTCGATGCTCGCGCCGGCTTGCAAGTACATGCTGAGCTGCGTGCTGCCGAGCCAGAAGTCGGTGCCGATCGAGACGTCGCCGTAGGTGCCGTAGGACGTGCCTTCGTCGAGCGTCTCGGCGCCGGTGCGGAACGCGATCCAGTCGGTGCGCGGTACCGGGAAGTCGGGACCGCAGTTCACGCTCGCCTCGCCGGTGCCGTGGTTGAACACGTAGCGCGCTTCGCCGCCGGCGCGCATGCGAAAGAAGCCGTCCGGGCCGTTCTCGCCGGTCATGTTGACCTCTTCTTCGAAGTCGAACGTGCCGCCGAGGTACCAGTTGTCGCTGACGCGCGTGCCGAGCCCGATGCCGAGACCGCCGACGCCCATCAGCGTCGGGCCGTTGCCGAACGTGATGTCGAACGGCAGCGTTAGCTCCAACGACAACGAGCCGGCGTGCGGTCCGTCGATCGTCGCCGTCGACGGCGCCGCGGCCGACTCGACGATCGGCATCGTGCCGGGCGCGATCGGCGCGAGCTGCCACGCGCCGCCGCTGTGATCGTCGGTCGTGCCCCACGAGCCGGCCCACGCACCATCCGACGCGCGGACGAGGATGCCTTCGCCGCTGCCGTCGTCTTCGTGCCACGTGAAGCGCAGCGTGTTGCCGTCGAGCGTGCCGTCGATCGTGCCGCCGTGATAGGCGTACGAGCCGGTCACGTGCGCGCCTTGCTGTTGCATCGTCATCGCACCCCACGTGCCGGAGTACGTTCCGGTCGCGTCCACATCGGCCGGCTGCGCGTACGCCGTCGCCGCCATGCCACCCAGCACCATCGCGATTGGAAGGATTCGCATGGCCCTAAGATGGGTCGCGGATGCGAAGCCGATCTTTAGGGCTCGTGAGGAAGTGTTGCGCGATTCCGCAGACCCTTCCGAGCGCCGTTCGCGACGACGAGCCCGAGCAAGATCGCGGCGCCAAAGTAGAACTTGGCGCTGAGCCGCTCGGTGTCGGGAAAGATCAGCGCGCCGAGCGCCAAGGCGTACACCGTCTCCAAATTGACGCAGACCGCGATCGTGAACGGCGACAGCGTCCGCAGCACGATCAGCGCCCACACCTGCGGGACCACGGTGCACGCGATCGCGAGCACGACGAGCCACGTCACGTCGGGCAACGACAACTGATTCGGCAACACGAGCTCGCCCGGCGCGAAGATGAACGCGAGCGAGACGACCGCGAACGCCGCGAGCATCTCGTGAAACAACAGGCGCATCGGCGGCTCGTGCGGTGCGAGCTTGCCGTTGAGCACGCCGAAGATCGCGCTGAACAACGCGGAGCCGAAGCCGAGCAGCACGCCGAGTGAATCGGGATGGCCGTGGAGCTGGACGAGCAGCGCGACGCCGACCACCACGACGGCGCCGATCGCGAGCTCGCCGATCGCGACGCGGCGGCGAAACACGATCGGCTCGAGCACGGCCGTGAAGAACGCGAGCGTCGACAGCGTCAGCACCGCGATCGCGATGCCGGCCTGCTTGATCGATCCGTAAAAGCACAGCCAGTGAATGCCGATGAACCCGCCGACGACCGCGGCGCGCCAGAACGAGGGCCACGACGCGCGCAGCGATTGCCCGCGCAGCGGCAGCAAGATCGCCAGCACGACGATCACGATGCCGATGCGATACCAGACCAGCGGCACCGCGTGGATCGAGATCGCGTGACCGAGGATCGCGGTGAAGCCCCACAGCAGCACGGTCACGTGCAAGAGCACGTGCGCGGAGGGCGTGCTCAGCGGCCGCGTTGATTCGCGGCTGCCGACAGTGCCCATAGCGGGAAGATCCGGAGGTACGCGTCGTAGTGGATCGCGCACGTATGGTTGAACACGCCGGCGATGTGCTCGGCGGGCCACGTGCCGTCGGCTTGCTGGCGGCGCAGCAAGAAGTCGATGCCGCGCTGCGCTTCCATCGAATCCACGCGGCCGGCTTTGACGAGCGCGAGCAACGCCCACGACGTCATCACGGCCTGGCCGGTCTCGGCGTGGATGTAGCGGCGCGCGCGGCACGACTCGACGGTCTCGCCCCAACCACCGTCGACTTGTTGGTGCGCGATCAAGAACTCGCACGCGCGATCGATCGCGGCCTTCGCCCGTGGATCGCCGGAGATCGCGAGCCCGGTGACGCCGAACCACGTGCCGTACGTGAAGCACACGCCCCACGCGCCCTCCCACGAGCCGTCGGCGCGCTGCGAATCGAGCAGGAACTGCGCGCCGCGTGCGATCGCGGTCGTCATCGCCGTGCGCATCACGATGTCGGCTTGTGGCAGATACGCGTGCAGCGCGGTCATGCACGCCGACGTGCACTCGGTGTACGAGCGATCGATCATGATCTCGCCGAACACTTCGGACGGGTTGAACTTCTCCAGCCACGTCGGGCCGCGCGTCTTTTCGTACGTCGCCCAGCCGCCGTCGGCGTTCTGCCACGACAACATGCGCGCGGCGGCATCGGCGCGGCGCTCGGGCGTGATCGCATCGGCGAGCGAGTGCGCGTCGAGCGCGAACGTCGCCTTCAAACCCTCGGCGGTGCAATCGGTGATCGGCCAGCCGTGTGGACGCGTCGAGAACGGCCACGCGCCGACGCTGTCGTGGCGGAAATACCGCGCGCCTTCCGCCGGCTGCTCGATGATCTGCGCGCCCTCAACGAACGCGGCGGCATTCGCCATCGTCTGCGGATCGGCGCGGCGACTCTCGGCGAGCGCTTGCACCGCGAACGCCGTGTCCCACAGCTCCGACGAGTTGTAGCCCTGCATCTTCACGCCGTCGGGCGCGTGCCAGAGATAGTCCGGCATGCGCGCGATGTGCGCACGAACCTCGGCGCCGCCCGGCCTCGCGTGATGCCACACGAGCAAGTCGAACAGCTTGTTGACCGGGCCGATGCAGATGTAATTCGTCGCGCGATCTTCGAAGCCGATGTGATCGAGCAGCAGATCGAGCGCGCGTTTGCGCAGGCTCGCGATCGGCACGCGCTCGTACACGCCGAGCGCGGCGTGCACGGCGTCGAGCCAGCGGTCGTGCTGCATGTACATGTCGGTCGCCGCGACGCGACGGCGTGCGGCTTTCCAATCGACGCGATCGTACGGTTCGGCGTAGATCTCGCCGCGGATCTCGTCGACGAGCGGACCGCCGCCGAGCACGGCACGCGCGCCGTACAAGTAGCTCATCGGCAGGTAGACCATGCGCGCGTGGCACCACAGCCGCGACGGATGGAACGGCAGCGACTCGGGTAGCAGCCACAATTCGGGCGGCACCGGCGCGACGCCGTCGTACTCGTAGAGCCCGAGCACGGCGAGAAAGAATTTGCCCCACGACGCACACGCGGCCGCGCCGCCGTGCGGCAAGAACCACGCGCGCGCGTTGACGAGTCGCTCGTCCTCGGCGGCGACGCCGAGCAAGCGCATCGCGACGTAGTTGAGCACCGACGTGAACACGTGCGAGTCGCCTTCGACGTCGAGCCCCCAACCACCGTCGGGATTCTGATGGTTCGTCAGGTACGCGATCATGCCGTCGCGGGTGTCGCGCGGCAGCTCGATGCCGACGATGTGGCAGGTGCCGATGTACATCGGCAGCAAGAACAGCGGGCCGCCGTAGTCGCCGTGCCACGATCCGCTCGGCGACTGCGTCGTCGCCATCACGTCGCACGCGGCGGTGATCGCGGCTTCGATCGAGCGCGTCTCGAGCAGCTCGGCGTCGTCGGCAATCTCGCTGCGTTGCGGCAAGCCACGACACAGCGCCGCGAACGCCGTGCGCAGCGCGCGATCGTTGCCGACCGCGAGCTTGCCGACGGCAGACGCGATCGGATGCACCGCCCGCGCGAGCGGCACCAAGCAGCTCTTGCGCAACGCCGGCTCGCTCGCCGGGATCGCGAGCACGAAGTCGAGTGCGCGCTTCGCGTCGCTCTGCGACGGCGGCATCGTGATCGCGCGTGCGAACGCGGCGGCCGAGCGCGACATCTTCGCGTGCGCGGCAGCGCCAGCTGCGGAATGCCGCGCGAACAAGTGCACGACGAGGCGCAGGTAATCGCCGTCGGTCATGAACTGCGCGATGCCGCGTCGCGCCGCCGACGTTTGCGTCGACAACGACCGGATCAGCTCGGCCGCGTGGCCGTCGAGCTTTCGCGATCGCCAATCGCGCGGCAGCTGCGAAATCGCACAAAGCTCGAGCCGGCGTTTGCCGAGCTCGGCGGCAAGCGCGAGGGGCTCGGCCAGCTCGCGTGGCAACTCGCTCGTCGCGATTTCGATCGTGCGCGGAGCGACCTCGTCGCGCACGGCTGCGATCACGGCGCGACCTCGCTCGCGGCGATGCGCGTCTTTTGCGGTAACCACGCGTGCATCGCGCCCTGCAGGTGCGGCATCACCGACGCGAGCAAGCCCTTGACGGCCTGGCGCTTCGGAAGTCGCGGCCGTGCGCGGTCGAACAGCGTCGGCAGGCCGCGCGCCGCGACATGCGCGTACTCGCGCGCGAGGATCGCGAAGCGCTGCTCGCTCGTCGCCAACAGCGCCATCGAGGCGGCGCGACCACGCGGGCTGTGCTGCCAGTAATCGACGAGCCCGCGGCGCAACAGCACCATCTCCGGCGACGGCTCGGCGAACGCGCGATACAGCGCCGATGCGAGCGCGATGCGGACGTTTTGCGAGCGCTGGCGGCGGCGCGCGTACCGGGCGAGCGCACGCGGCAGATCGTCGGGAAACGTGCCGATCGCGTCGGCGAGCACGCGCGCGTCGTGCGCCGCCGATGCCAGCCCGCTCGCGCTGACCGGATGGCAGCAACCGGCGGCATCGCCGACGAGCACGACGCGGCCGATCGCGAGCGCGTTCGGCACGATCGTGAGGTTCGACGCGTTGACCGGCCGCTGCGTCTCGATCGCGTGTGCGACGGCGGCGCGAAACGGCTCCGGCAGTGCGCGCAGCCGATCGGGCGCGCGAACTTCGTTGAGCGAATCGACATCGATCATCACGCGCACGCGGTTCGGCGCGATCGCGTACGCGAGCACCGGCGCGGCGCCGCTGACGAAGATGTGGCCGTGGTTCGGGCACGGCAACGTGTCGGTCTCGACCACGTAGCCCGCCATCGTCGACAGCTGCGTGCGATGCGCCTCGATGCCTGCGAGCTTGCGCACGTTCGAGCCGCGACCGTCGGCGGCGACGAGCAACTCGCAGCGCACGTCGTGGCGCGCACCGCCGATCGCGACGGTGACGACGACGCCGTCTTGCACGTGCGTGACGCCGTCGACGCGGCCGCCGGTGATCACCGTGACGTTCGGCAAGCTGCGTGCGCGCGCGAGCAACGCGGTCACGAGCGCGCCGTGCTCGGCCGTGGCACCGCGCCCCCCGAGCTCGTCGTAGCCGAGCACGCAGCGCGACTCGGCGGCGCCGTCGCCGGCGAGAAACACGGCGAAGCCCTCGACCGTTTGTGCCCCGGCGTCGGTCAGCGCGCCGGCGAGGCCGAGCGCGCGCAGATCGACGAGCGCCGGCGGGTGGAGCAGCTCGCCCGCGAGCCGGCGGCTGAACGTGACGCCCGGCTCGACGACGAGCACGTGGTAACCGCGCTGTGATAACGCCGCGGCAGCGCAGATTCCCGCCAAACCGCCGCCGGCAACCACGACTTGGACGGCACGCGGGAGCGCGACGCTATCTCGCAAATCGCGGGTCGGGGACAACACAGAGAAGGCTGGTATGGCGCGATTCCGCACGGCTGTGAAGGCCTCCGGCGCGGTAACGTCCGCGCGTGCCCGACGACGCCCGACCCGAGCTGGCCGAGCTGCGCGCCCGCACGGCTGTCACCCTCGATTCTGCCCGCCCCGAAGCCGTCGCGAAGCGGCGCAACACCAAGCAGCGTACCGCCCGCGAGAACGTCGCGGACCTGGTCGATGCGGGCAGCTTCGCCGAATACGGCGGTCTCGCACTCGCCGCGCAACGCGCGCGGCTGAGTCAGGACCAGCTCATCTCCAAGAGCCCCGCCGACGGCCTGATCGCAGGCACGGCGACGATCGACGGCGCCCGCGTGCTCGTGCTCGCGTACGACTACACCGTGTTCGCGGGCACGCAAGGTGGCATGAGCCACAAGAAGCTCGATCGAATGGTCGCGCTCGCGACCGAGCACGCGCTGCCGGTCGTGATCTTCGCCGAAGGCGGCGGCGGTCGTCCGAACGATACCGACATGCCACTCGTCGCCGGGCTCGACACGCCGAGCTTTCGCGCGTTCGCCGGGCTCGGCGGCCTCGCGCCGCGCGTCGGCATCGCATCGGGTCGCTGCTTCGCCGGCAACGCCGTGCTGCTCGGCTTGTGCGATCTGACGATCGCGACCGAAGGCAGCTCGATCGGTATGGGCGGCCCCGCGATGATCGAAGGCGGCGGGCTCGGCACGTTCGCGCCCGACGAGGTCGGTCCCGTCGACGCGCTCGCGAAAGCCGGCGTGATCGACGTCCGCGCCGCCGACGAAGCGGAAGCCACGCAGATCGCGAAGCGATTCTTGAGCTACTTCACCAAGCGGGATGCCGAGCACGCGTGCGGCGATCAAACGCTGCTGCGCACGCTGATCCCCGCCGAGCGACGCCGCGCATTCAAGATCCGCCCGATCATCGAAGCGCTCGCCGATACCGGCAGCGTGCTCGAGCTGCGCAAAGATTTCGGGCTCGCGTGCGTGACCGCGCTCGCGCGCATCGCAGGCAAGCCGGTCGGCATCGTCGCGAACAGCTCGCAGCACCTCGGCGGCGCGATCGATTCCGACGCGAGCGACAAGCTCGCGCGGTTCATGCAGCTGTGCGACGCGTTCGGCCTGCCGATCGTCTCGCTGTGCGACACGCCCGGCTTCATGGTCGGTCCGAAAGCCGAAGCGACCGGCCTCGTGCGCCATGCATCGCGCTTGTTCGCGATCGCCGCGAGCTTGCGCGTGCCGTTCTTCACCGTCGTCTTGCGCCGCGGCTACGGCTTGGGCGCGCAGGCGATGGCCGGCGGTCACTTTCACGCCGGCGCGTTCACGATCAGCTGGCCGACCGGCGAGTTCGGCGCGATGGGTCTCGAAGGCGCGGTGCGGCTGTCGCTCAAGAGCGAGCTCGAAAAGCTGCCCGACGATGCCGCGCGCGACAAAGTCGTCGGCGAGGCGGTCGCGATCGCGTACGAGCGCGGCAAGGCGATCAGCATGGCGTCGTATCTCGAGCTCGACGGCGTGATCGATCCCGCCGACACGCGCAGCTGGATCGTGCGCGGCATGACCGCGGCGCCGGTCGGTCCGCTGCCGCGTCGCTTCATCGACACGTGGTGATGCGCGCCGCACCGCTACTCGCGATCGTGATGGCGTGCGGCCGCGTCGGCTTCGACGAGCGCGTGCCGCCCGATGCCGCGCCGTGCGATGCGCTCGCATGCATCGATCCGACGTTCGGCGTCGTCACCGTTACCGTGCCCGGCATCGCGATCGGCGGCTACGGCGATCAGGCGATCGCGCTCGATGCCGCGAATCGGATCGTGATCACCGGCACCGGTGCGATCGTCGCGCGGCTCGAGGATACCGGCGGGCTCGATCCCACTTTCGGCTCCAGCTTCGGCGGATCCGGCTATGTCGAGCTCGGCTCGGGCGACGGGTTGGCGATCGCCGTCGCGCCCGATGGCTCGATCGTCGTCGCCGGGGCGGCGAACGGCGCTGGACTCGTCACGACGCTCGATGCGACGGGCGTCGTCGAGACCTCGATCGCGCCGACGTTCGGCGGCGGCGCGGTCGCGCTCAACGGCGTGGTCGTCGATGCGAGCGGCCGCATCATCGCCGGCGGCCAAGCCGATTTCGCGAGCTTCGATCTCGTCGGCAGCGCGTGGCTCGCCGACGGCACGCCGGATCCTGCGTTCAGCGAGATCGACTACGACGGCGGCACCGGCGACGAGTTCGCCACGCTTGCCGCGAGCCTCGCGCCCGACGGTGGCCTCGACTTCGTCGGTCAGAGCTACAACGGTAGCAACTTCGACGGCCTGCTCTTGCACGCGACGAGCGAAGGCATCGTGCAATGGCACGTCGCGACCGACCTCGGCGGCAGCGAGCGCTATCTCGCGATGATCCGCGACGCGACCGGCGGCATCGTCGTCACCGGCGAGCAAGACTCGCCGGCGAGCACGATCGCGCTCGTCGCGACGTACTCCTCGGAGGGCGCCCTCGAAACCCCGACGATGCTCGACTTCGGCGGCAGCGACGTCGGCCGCGGCATCGCCCGGCTCGCCGACGGCCGACTCGTCGTCGGGTTGCGCCACGGCGACGGCTCGCGGCTCGTCGTGCTGAGCGCGGCCGGCGACGTGATCGGCACGTTCGATCTGCCGGTCGCGCAGACGCCGAACGGCATCGACGACGTGATCGTCGATCGCAGCGGCCGCATCCTCGTGCTCGGCGATGCTGGCGCGGGATCTGCCGACATCTACGTCGCGCGCGTGCTCGTGCCGTGATCGTGGCCGGATGCAGGCTAAAGTCGCGGCGTGAGTCATCGCATCGTCGCGTCCGCGCGCGCCGAGCTGCGGCTGCGCGAGGCGATCGCACGGCTCGCGGCGATTCCGCCGGGCGACGAAGTGATCGTCGTCGGCGCGACGCTCGCCGCCGCGAACGAGCTCGTGCGCGCGGTGACGGCGACCCGCGGCAGCGCGTTCGGCATGCATCGCATGACGCTGGGCCGCTTCGCCGGCGAGCTCGCGAAGCTGCCGCTCGCCGATGCGGAGCTCGCACCGATCGGCGCATTGCCGCTCGAGGCGCTGTGCGCGCGCGTCGTCGATCGGTTGCGCGCCGACAACGCGCTCGGCCGTTTCGCCGCGGTCGCCGATCAGCCGGGCTTGCCGCGTGCCTTGGCGCGCACGATCGGCGAATTGCGCTTGGCGCATGCGACCGATGTCGGCGAGCCGCTCGATGCCGCGCTGACCACATTCGCCGACGAGCTCGCGCGCGGCAAGCTCGCCGATCGCGCCGACGTGCTCGCGCTCGCGTCGCGCGTCACCGACCATCCGCTGCTCGGCCATCACGTCGTGCTGCTCGACGTGCGGGTGCGCGACGCCGCCGAGCGCGACCTCGTGGCGGCGATCGCGGCGCGCAGCAAGTCCGTGCTCGCGACGATCCCGCTCGGCGACGATCGCACGCTCGCGCGATTATCGGCGACGCTCGGCGTCGCGGCCGATGTGATCGACGTGCGCATCGACGGCTCGCTCGAGCGCGTGCAGCGCGGCGTGTTCGAGCCCGAGCGCACGATCGCGACGCTCGACGATTCGCTCGCGATCTTTTCAGCGCCGGGCGAGAGCCGCGAGTGCGTCGAGATCGCGCGGCGCATCGTGCGAGCCGCCGAAGCCGGCGTGGCGTTCGACCGCATCGCGATCTTGTTACGCGCGCCCGCGCAATATCGCGTGCACCTCGAAGAAGCGCTCGCGCGCGCCGGTGTGCCCGCGTACTTCGAGCGCGGCACCGTGCTGCCCGATCCGAGCGGACGCGCGTTCGTCGCGTTGCTCGCGTGTGCCGCCGAAGGGCTCTCCGCGCGTCGCTTCGCCGAATATCTCTCGCTCGGCGAAGTGCCCGGCGACGTGCCGCCGGCCGCGGCCCCGCGCGGCGATCGCTGGGTGCCACCCGACGAGGATTTGTTGCCGCAATCGCTCGTCGCCGAGCCGACCGACAACGACGACGATCGCGTGATCGAATCGCGCGCGCCGTGGCGATGGGAGCGCTTGCTCGTCGACGCCGCCGTGATCGGCGGTCGCGAGCGCTGGACGCGCCGGCTCGACGGCCT
>DASXEF010000250.1:0-3164 GCA_036490255.1 Kofleriaceae bacterium | reverse complement strand
GATCGTACCTCTTGCACTCACCGTGCCTCGCCGAGAGCACAAGGGCAACCAGTGGTTGCGAGGGTCCGGCAACGACTGGTTCACGATGCTGTTGCGCAGCGGCACGTTGCGCAAGCCGTTAAGACTTCATGTCGACGGTGCGCGCAAATCTCGTAATACTGCGCGCGATGCGTTCTCGCGTGCTGGTGGTGCTTGTCGTGGTGCTCGTCGGCGGTGCGGTCTGGTGGTGGTTGCATTCGCGCAAGCACGCGGCCGCGGTCGCGCCGGCGGCGCCGGTCGCGTCTTCACATCGCGATCCGTTGCGCAACGCGGGCGATCGCAACGCGCCGGCCGCGGCGACGGTCACCGACGACGACGTCCGCGGCGAGCTCCGGCTCGAGGGCCAAGTCGTCGACGCGCACGACGAGCCGGTCGGCGGCGCGACCGTCGTGCTGAGCTCGAACCCGCCGCGCACTGCGACCACCGAGGCCGACGGCAGCTTCGCGTTCGACGAGCTCGTCGGCCGGCCGTACACGCTGATCGCGCGCGCGAAGCACGGTGTCGCCGGTCCGGTGACCGCGAAGCTGACGGCGAAGAGCGAGCCCGTGATCTTGCACCTGCGCCCGGCGGCGAACGTGCGCGTCGAGATCGCCGATGCGAGCGGCGCGGCGATCGACGGCGCGACCGTCGAGCTGCGCGGCATCGATCATCAGACCCAGAAGAGCGAGCACGGCGCGGCCGTGTTCTCGCCGGTCGTGCCCGGCGGTTACCAGGTCGTCGCGGTCGCGCCGGGTCACGCGCGCGCGATGACGATGCTCGCAATGCGCACGAGCGACGTCACGATCAAGCTCGTGCTCACGACCGGTGCGAGCGTGCGCGGTCACGTCGTCGACGATCAAGGCAAACCCGTCGCCGATGCGAGCGTCGCGTTTCAAGGCGCCTCCGATTTCATCGTGCGCGCCGATCCGCGCTACGATGGTGTCACGACCGGCAGCGACGGCGCGTTCGAGCTCGCGGCGATGGGCGCCGGCTCGTACCGCTTCACCGCGAGACATCCGGCGTACGCGCCCGGCGTGTCGGAGATCATCACGCTCGACGGCAAGACCGTGCGCAGCGACGTGACGATCAAGCTCGCGACCGGCGCGACGGTGCGCGGCCGCGTCGTCGATATCGCCAAGCAGCCGGTCGGCGGCGCGCGTGTGCGCGTCGCGAATGCGGCCAAGCGCGGCATCGCGTTCGATGCGCCGCGCCAGACGTATTCGGCGAGCGACGGCACGTTCGAGCTGCGCGGGCTCGCGCGCCGCGACCTCGTCGCGTTCGCGGTCGGTGAATCCGCCGCATCGTCGACGAAAGACGTCGACACGACGCACGGCGACGTCACCGGCGTCGAGCTCGTGCTCGACGTGACCGGCACGATCGCGGGCACCGTCGTCGATACGAACGGCCAGCCGATCGAAGGCGCGCAGGTCAGCGCGTTCCCGAACATCGACAGCTTCGGCCCGGGCACGGACTACACGCAGCTGCGGTTGCGCGGCTCGACCGACGAGCTCACCGACGCGGGCGGCAAGTTCACGCTCGTCGGGCTCGTGCAAGGCAGCTATCGCGTGACGGCCGCGCGCGAACGCAGCGCCTCGCGCGGCCGTCGCAATCCGTTCGGCAACGGTGCGAGCGACGGCGTCGTCGCGCAAACCGGCGCACGCGATCTGACGATCACGCTCGAGCCCGAAGGCGGCGTCAAAGGCAAGGTCATGATGGCCGACGGCACGGCGCCGCCGGCGTTCACCGTGTCCGTCGGCGGCATGGAGCAGAGCTTCACCGCCGGGCCGAGCTTCGAGCTCGACGGGCTCGCGCCGAACCACTACTCGCTCACCGTGACCGGGCCGCAGTTCGTGCCGAGCGGCACCGACGTCGTCGTGCCCGCCGGTGCGACCGCCGACGTCGGCACGATCACGTTGTCGCCGGGCCGCACGCTCGCCGGCGTGGTCGTGGCGTCGGGCACGCCCGTGCCGAACGCGACGGTGACCGCGGGCACGACGCTGATCGGCAACGGCGCGCAAGCGTCGATGAACCTCGGCGGCGCCGGCAGCCCGTTCGGCGGCACTACAAAATCGACCACGACCGCGAGCGACGGCACGTTCTCGCTCGCCGGGCTCGGCAGCGGCGATCTCACGATCGTCGCCGACGAGCCGACGCTCGGTCGCAGCCCCGCGCTGCGCGTCACGCCCGATGCGCCGAATCAATCGCAGCTCGTGCTGACGCTCGCGCCGCCGGGCGCGTTGTTCGGCACCGTGACGTCGGGCGGCAAGCCGGTCGAAGGCACGATCATCAGCTGCCAATCGACGACCACACCGGGCGCGATCTCGGCGGTGACGACCGGTCCCGACGGCACGTATCGCTACGATCGACTCGCCGCCGACACGTACAAAGTCTCGGCGACGATCGGCATGCCGCTCATGGGCATGAAGTTCTATTCGCAGGTCGCGACGGTGCCGTCGGGCGGGCAAGCGCGCGCCGATCTCGCCGCCGATGGCGGCAGCATCACGCTGACCGTCACCGCGCAACCGGCGTCGGGCAAGCTCGGGCTCGCGATCGCGTGGCTCGCGAACGGTGCAGTCACCGCGACGAATGCGAGCGCGCTGTCGCTGCAGATGGCGGCGCTCGGCGCCGGCGCGTCGCAGCTCTCGATCTCGTTGACCGGCGGCGCGATCACGTACTCCGACGTGATCCCCGGCGCGTATTCGATCTGCGTCGTGCCGTTTCCGAGCGACGTGCCGGCGAGCGCGGCGATGAACTACGTGCAGCTGCACGGTCAAACGCTGCCCGCGTTTTGTCAGAGCGAAGTCGTGACGCCCGCGCCCGCCGCGCAAACCGCGACCGTGCAAGTCGCGCTGCCGCCGAACAACGGCGGTGGCTCGGGATCGGCGAGCTGACGCGTCGTGCTCGCGCTGCGAAAAAGTGGTAGCAAGACGTCGTGCTCGGCATCGACATCGCGCTGCTGGCCGGCGGCGGCGCGCTGCTGGTGGTCGCAGCCGCGTTGATAGGCGGGCGTATCGGCGCGCGCGGTGAAGCGCGTCGCCGGCGTGCACTCGGCGAGCGCAACGCCGAGCTCGAAAAGCAACGACTCGACGAGCAATGCGCGGTGTGCGGCGCGGCGATCGATCCGGCGCACGACGTGTTCGACGATG
>DASXEF010000960.1:0-4858 GCA_036490255.1 Kofleriaceae bacterium | reverse complement strand
AAGCGGCGGAACGGCCAGCGATCGCCGTCGTCGGCGGTGTCTTCCCAACGACCGCGCCGCGACAAGTAACCGACGAAGTCGTAGCTCTCGGCGTACGCGCGTTGCGCCGGCGATTCTTCGGCGGGAAAGCTGTGATCGAGGTCGGCGATCGGGATCACGCCGTGAAACCACGCCATCCCGGCGAGCGTTTCGGAGCGATCCATCGACCACTCGCCCGAGTGCTGATACGCGAAGCCTTCGTGCAGCCAGTGCGGCACGTTGACCTTTGCGAGTGCGGCGCCGAGCGCGACGTGGGCGAGCTCGTGGCGCAGCGTGGTCATCGGATCCTCGACGTTCGCGCCGCGACGCAGCGCGACGCCGACGACGCCGAGATCCGGATACGCGATGCCGATCGCCCACGGTGGCGCGCCGCGCGACGGCTCGATCGTCGCGAGCGAGGCGGCATCGCGCACGACCACGACTTTGATCTGCGCCGGCATCGGCAGATCGGTGAGATCGTCGGCGATGCGCGCGAGCTCGGCGTCGGCGGCCTGCGCGAGCTGATTCGCGACGCGCTCGAGGCCGGGCTCGCTCGTGACGATCACGCGGCTCTGCGAGTGCGCGGGCTCGCCCATCGTCGCGCCTTGGCCGAACGCGACGCGCGCGAGCAGCATCAAGATCGCGACGATGCGCGTCACCCACGTCACGGGTACATCAGCTCCACGTTCTGCGTGTCGTGCTCGTAGTGATGGACCGCGACGACGACGCCGGCCGCGGCGAGCGCGACGCCGACCGCCGCGTAGACCCACCATTGCGTGTGCGCCTTTACGGTGTCGCTGTCGTGCGAGCGATCTTCGACGAGCAGCGGATGATTCGCGTCCGGCGCGTGTGCGCTCCACGATGCGACGTGCTCCGCGATCGCGCCGACCGCGATATCTGCGCGTGCGAGCGTGGTCGCGTTGTCGAGCTGGCGCACGCGCTCGCCGAGCCCGGCGTGGCCCCACGCGACGACCTCGTCGCCGCGGCGGATCAACGCGACGCGCACGTGGGTCTCGATCAATACGGCGCTGATCTCGTCGCCGAATGCCTCGCGCGCGGGCATCGTGTCGCGCCACTTCGCGATTCGCAGCGCGACGTCCGACCACCGGCTCGCCTGATCCGGCATCGCGACGATCAGCTTCTGTTGCGACTTGATCGGCGTGCCGACGAGCGTGCCGCGCCGCGTGCCGCTCGCCGCCGCGATCACGTGCTCGCCCGGCGACAGCGCGAGATGAACCGGCGCCGTGCCGACCGCTTGAAAATCGACGAAGATCGGCGAATTCGGCACTTCACTATCGACGTCGACCTGGATCGGCACGATGCCGAGTGTCGCGTCGATGTCGGGATACTTCGCGAGCAGATCCGCCGGCGCGTCGGGCGAGCCGAGCGCACGGAGCTGCGTCGCCGCGCGCGTCGCTTCGGCGCGATCGTTCGTGCGATCCGCGCACAGCAAGCTGTACGTCCACGCCTTCGCGAGCTCCGGCGTCGGCATGCCGGCGGCTTGCCGGCCGGCGAGCACCGAGAGCGCGCCGTGCGCGGCCGTCAGCGTCGCCTTGCAGTCGAGCGCGCCGTACGCCTGCTGCGCGTCGGCGAGCGCCTTGTCGAGCAGCGGCTGATCGCGTGGCCGATCGATGCCGGCGAACGCGTCGCCCAGGCCATCGCCGATCGCCGGCGACAACCCGCGCGCGACGACCGTGGCATCGAGCTGCTGGACCACGCTCGGATCGATCGGGCCGGGCCCGAGATCGATCACGGCAACGGGTTCGCGCGACGGCGCCGCGCTCGCGATGCTCGCGCACGCGACGCTCGCGACTACGGCACGACGGGCAGCTGCTCGAAGTATTTGTTGAGGGCCCATACTTCACGCGCACGCAGACCGTCGAACTGGATGCCGGTCGCTTTGTCGTCGGACCAGCGCACGGTCGCGCCGATCACGATGGGTTCCTCGATCGTCGGCACCGAGAATCGAAAGTCGACTCGCGTGCCCATGGCCAGCCGATTGTCGAGCGCGAACAGCGCGCCGCCGAGCGACAGGTTGATCACCGTGCACGAGCGCGAGGCACCATCGACCGACAGCTGAGCTGGCAACGAGACGGCGTGACGAGTCGAAGTCCGGCGATTTTCGGCCACACGCCATTATAGCAATGATGCGATCCGAATTCCTCGGCCGCACCTGCCCGTTCAGGTCAGCTTGATGTCGATGTACGCCTTCTTGCGCAGCTCGTCGACCCAGACCTGAGTCTGCTTGTCGAGCTCGCGGCGGCGCAGCTCGCGGCTGAGCTGCTCCTTCATTTCGGCGTACGGCTTGAGGTCCGACTTCTTCACGTCGGTGACCTTGAGGACGTAGAGGCCCTGCGGGCCGCTGACGGGGCCGCGTACCTCGTCCTTGTCCATCGCGAACACGACGCCTTCCCAATCGGGGTTGACGCTGCCGCGCTCGAACCAGCCGAGCTCGCCGCCCGACGCCTTCGTGCTGTCGTCGTCGGAGACGTCCTTGGCCACGACCGCGAAGTCCTCGCCGCCCTTGACGCGATCGAGCGCGCCCGTGGCCTTGGTCTTCGCGTCGGCGATCTGCTGCTCGGTGGGATGATCCGGCAGCTTGATCAAGATGTCGGAGATGCGGACCGCCGAGACCTGCTCCGAGCGGCGCTGCATCTGATCGTAGCGCGCGCGGATGTCTTCTTCGGTGATGTTGACCTTGGGCGAGACGATCGTGTTGACCGCGCGAAACCGCAGCAGCTGGCGGCGCAGGTCGGCCTTGTAGTTCTGCAGCGAATAGCCCTGCTGGACGAGCGCTTGCTGGAGCCCGGCGTCGTCGAGGTTGTTCTGCTGCTTGATCTCGTCGAGCGCGGCTTGGACCTCGCTCGAGTCGACCTCGATCTTCGACTGCTCCGCGGCCTGGACGATCAGCTCTTCGTTGACCATCTCGTCGAGCACCTGGCCCGTGAGCTTCGCGATGCGGCGCTTGCGCTCGTTCTCGTCGGGAATCTGTTGCGCCTCTTGCAGCACCGGCTGCAGGCGCGCGTCGAGCTCGCTCTGCAGGATGATCGAGTCGTTGACGATCGCGACGACGCGCTCGAGGTGGACCTTCTTGCCGGAGTTCGGCGAAACGTCCGCGCCGGCGATGGCCGGCACCAACCCGAGGATCAGAACAAACAGGAGCTTACGCACGATGAATAGACCTCTGACTTACGGAATCGGTTGCTCGGCGGAGCCGGTGGGAATGACGGCGGAACCGCCTGGAATCGGCATCGGTGGTGGCGCCAGGTTTTGACCATGGCCGTCATCGCCGATCTGCGCGTTCGACGTGTCGATCCGCACCTTTGCGAGGTTCGCCTCGTTGATCTCGATCTTCGCGCTCGTCCGCAATTTGTCGATGAAGTCTTTCTGGGCCGCGAGCCGCTGCTCGCGAAAGAGCTTGTTGCGGATCACGGGCTTGGCGTCCTCGAACGTCTTTGTCATCGACTTGCGTCGGCCGGTTTGCTTCACGATGTAGAAGCTGCCGTTGCCGGCATCGACGACCGTCGAGACGTCGCCGGTGTTGACCAGCGCGAACGCGGCTTTGACGACCGGCGCCGGGACGTCCTTCGTCGCGACGTCGAAGTAGCGCAAGTCGCCGCCGCGCAGCTTGGTCTCCTCGTCGGCCGAATACTTCTGGACCAGATCGCGGAAGCCCTTGTTGGTCTTGCCGTTGTCGCCCTTCGCATCGAGCAGCACGCGGTCGGCCTGCGCCTTGTTCTTGAGGATGATGGCCGACGCTCGGACTTCTTCGGGCTTCACGAAGTCGGCGAGGTTCGCGTCGTAGTACGCCTTCATGTCGGCGTCTTTGACCGTCTCGGCGGTGATCTTCGCGTCGAACTCGTCGCGCATCAGCTTCTGGATCATCACCTGCTTCATCGTGCGGACCACTTCGGGATCCTTGTCGTAGCCGCGCCGATAGGCTTCTTTGGCGAGGATCTCGAACCGCACGAGCTGGTCGAGGAATTCTTTCTTCTGCTCGAGCGACGTGTAGCGCGCGCGGATATACGGCGACTGGCGGTTGAGCCGATCTTCGAGCTCGCCGAGCGTGATCGTGACGTCGTCGATCTTCGCGAGCGGCGCCTGCAGCTCTTCGGCGCTCTGCGGGGGCGTGCCGGGCGCCGGCGCTTTCACCGGCGGCGCACCCTGCGGCTGCGCCTGCGCTTGGCTATCGTCGTTGTGCTGGCAGCCGAGCGCCAACACGCAGAGAACGAGCCACCGAAGCCGCATTAGCTCGATCCGGTAACACGCCGAAGCGGCCGCAACAAGGCGAATCTAATGGCTGGCTTGCACGCGATCGGCGAGGCCTACCAGTGCCGCGCGGGCCGGTGGGGTCGTCGCGTAACGGCCGTCGGGCAACTTGCGCCAGCCGGCGAGTACGGCCGCCTTCGCGCCGAGCGAAGAATCCGGCACCGCCATCGCGACGCGGCTCGCCGAGATCTCGAGCGCGAGCGCGCCGAGCTTGCGCGCGATCGCTTTGACTCCCATCAGCTCGCCGAGCAGCACGACGTCGCCGGGAATCGGCCCGTAGCGATCGACGATCTCGCCGATCACCGATGCCAGCTCGTCGTCGTCTTCGATCGCCGAGAGTCGCTTGTACAGCTCGAGCCGCTGGCCGGGATCGGGCACGTAGTCGTCGGGGATGAAGCCGGGTTGATCGACCGTGAGCTCCGGATCGACCGCGCTGTGGATCGGCTCGCCCTTGAGCTCGGCGACCGCGGCCTCGAGCATCTTGACGTAGCGATCGAAGCCGACCGCGGCGATCGAGCCCGATTGCTTCGCGCCGAGCAGCTCGCCGCCGCCGCGGATCTCGAGATCCTGC
>DASXEF010000123.1:0-8939 GCA_036490255.1 Kofleriaceae bacterium | reverse complement strand
CTTCGGGGTGATATGTGCCGGCCGCAGCGGTGTCGATGCGACGCTCGCTCGTGATCTCGCACTCGCGCTGCTGAAACACTCCGAAACGCGCGGCCGTGAAGCCGCGGGGATCGCGGTCCACGACGGCCGCGAGATCCAGGTCCTAAAACAAGGCGGCTCGGTCAGCGAGTTCTTGGCGAGCCCGAAGCTGCACGCACTGCTCGATCGCGCGCTCTCGCAGTTCGGTCCGGGCAAGACGATCGCGATCACCGGCCACTCGCGGCTCGCGACCAACGGCACGCAATCGAACGTCGATAACAACCAGCCGGTGATCACGCACGGCTCGGTCGCGCTGCATAACGGCATCGTCGTCAACGATCGCGAGCTCGCCGGTCGCTATCCGATCATCGCACCGCAGAGCGAGCTCGATAGCGAAGTGCTCGCGGGCTTGCTACGCACGAAGCTCGACGCGTCGCACGACCTCGTGGCCGCGACGCGCGGCGCGTTTGCCGAGATCCAAGGCTCGGCATCGATCGCGATGATGTTCGACAACCTCGGCATCCTGCTGCTCGCGACCAACACCGGCTCGCTGTTTCAGCTGACCGCCGATGACGGCGCGGTCGTTGCGTTTGCGTCCGAGCGCTTCATCTTGCAGCGCGTGCTCGAAGATCGCAGGCTATCGGCGAAGCTCGGCGACTGCCGCATCGAGCAGGTCCGCGCGAACCACGCGCTCGCGATCTCGCTCGACGGGCTCGAGCGCCGCGCGTTTTCGCTAGAGTCCGGACGCGACGAAGCGCCACTCGGCAGCAAGCCGAACGGTCACCACGTCTTGATCGTCGATCACAGCTCGCACGCAGATCGGCTGCGCCGCTGCACGCGCTGCATCTTGCCGGAGACGTTCCCGTACGTTTCGTTCGATGATCAGGGCGTGTGCATGTACTGCCGCACGTGGAAGCCGATCGTGCCAAAAGGCGCCGCCGCGCTCGAAGAGCTGGTCGCACCGTACCGCTCGAAAGATGGCAGCCCCGACGTGATCGTCGCGTTCTCGGGCGGCCGTGACAGCTCGTACGGTCTGCACTACGTCAAGCGCGTGCTCGGGATGAACCCGATCGCGTTCACGTACGACTGGGGCATGGTCACCGATCTCGCGCGGCGCAACTGCGCGCGTGTATGCGGCAAGCTCGGCGTCGAGCACATCATTCGCTCAGCGGATATCCCCGCGAAGCGCCGTTACGTCCGCAAGAACATCGAGGCGTGGCTTAAGAAGCCCGAGCTCGGCATGGTCACGTTGTTCATGGCCGGCGACAAGGAGTTCTACTCGCACGCGCGTCAGCTCCGCAAAGAGACCGGCATCAAGCTCGTCATCTTCTGCACCGGCAATCTGATCGAAGAGGCGCGCTACAAGACCGGCCTCATGGGCGTGCCGCAGGATGACGACGACATGGTCCTGACGAACATGTCGCTGCGGAACAAAGCCGGGATGCTCTGGTACTTCGCGAAGAACTATCTGAAGAACCCGGCGTACATCAACGAGTCGCTGCGCGACACGGCGAACGCGTTCTATCAAACGTTCGTCGTCAAAGACGACTTCTTGTACCTCTACCACTACCTGCCTTGGTACGAGGACGAGATCGTCGGCACGATCCGTCGCGAGTACGACTGGGAGGTCGCGACCGACACCACGACGACGTGGCGGATCGGCGACGGCACCGCCGCGTTCTACAACTACATCTACGGCACGATGGCCGGGTTCACTGAGGACGAGGCGATGCTCTCGAACATGGTGCGCGAGAGCCACATCACGCGCGACGAAGCGATGCGGCGCGGTCGCGAGTACTCGAAGCCGCGGTGGGCGTCGATCCGAGAATACGCGCAGCTGATCGGGTTCTCCGCCGAAGAGGCGCTGCAGATCATCAACGCCGCACCGAAGTTGTACTGATGCACCGTGGCTGATCTCAGGCTTCGACGCGACATCGCGTGGAACCTCGTGCCCGTGGTGTGCCTGGCGGTCGTCGGGCTCGGCCTGAATTTCATGATCGCCGGGTGGTGGGGCGCCGCCGCGCTCGGCGTGTTCAACCTCGTCACGATCGCGTACTTCGTGATGGCCGTCATCGGCGCGTGGGGCATGCAGTATTCGGTGCTGCGCGCGATCGCGGAACATCCCGACGATCGCGAGCACGTCGCCGCGGTAGTCGTTGGGGCGATCGTGCCGACCGTCGCGATCGCGGCCGCTGCGGCGATCGCGTTCGCGATGCTGCGCGATCCGATCGGCCGCTTGCTCGGCAGCGACGACGTCGCGACCGGCATGACGTGGGCTGCGCCGGGCTTGTTCTGCTTCGCGATCAACAAGGTGCTGTTCGGCATCGTCAACGGCTTGCGCCGCATGCGCGCGTTCGCGATCTACACGACCGCGCGCTACGTGCTGATCGCCGCCGGGATCTACGCGGCGCACGCGAACCACGTCGACTCCGCACATCTCGCGGCGACGTGGTCGTTCGTCGAAGGTGTGCTCGTGCTAGTGCTCGCAGTCGAGCTCGCGGCGACGGTGTCGATCTCTCGCGCGCGGGGCTGGCGCCGTTGGACGCGCATCCATCTCGCGTACGGCACACGCAGCTTGCCAGCGAGCATCGCGTACGAGATCAACACGAAGCTCGACGTGTGGATGCTCGGCGCGGCCGGCGTCGCGAAGGCGACTGTCGGCATCTACAGCCTCGCCGCGGCGATCAACGAAGGCGCGACGCAGCTGTCGGTGATCGTTCAAAACAACATCAACCCACTACTCGCGAGCGAGCTCGGCGGCGGCCGCATCGAAGCGACGCGCAAGCTCGTACGCAACACGCGGCGCTGGTTTGTGCCGGCGTTCATCGCGGCGTGTGCGATCGGCGCGCTCGTGTTTCCGGTGCTGATCCCGCGACTGGTCGGCGATCCCGCATTCGCAGCGGCCGCACGTCCGTTCGCGGTGATGATGATCGGGCTCGCACTCGCGTCGCCGTATCTGCCGTTCGGCCAGCTCCTGCTGATGGCGAATCGCCCGGGCTGGCACACGGCACTGATGACGCTCGTCGTCGGCGCGAACTTCGCCGTGAACCTCGTCGCGATCCCGTCGCTCGGCACGATCGGCGCAGCATTGGCGACGGCGTCTGCGGTCGTCACCGGTGCGATCGCGCTGCGCGTGCTCGCGCGGCGGGTCGTGCGAGTCGCGCTGTGAGGATCGCCGAGCGCGTGCCGCGACCGTCGCCGCGGGCGATCCTCGGTGCGGCTCTCGCGCTGTTCTTGATCTACGCGTGGCCCGGCTTTATCGGTTGGGATACGCGCGAGCACGTGTTGCAGGCGCGGTCGGGCATCTACACCGACGGCCATCCACCGGCGGTCGCCCATCTCGTGCGGCTCGCCGAGCTCGCGGTGACTGGCCCGGCGCTGTTGCTGTTGTTCCAGGCGATCACACTGCTCGCCGGTTTGTACATGTTGCTGTCGTCCCGGCTGCGGCGACGCTCGGCGGCGATCGCGGCCGCGGCGATCTTCTTGTTCCCGTATATCTCCGGCGTCACCGCGGTGATCGCGAAAGACAGCTTGATGGCGGGGCCGCTCGTGATCGGCATCGCGCTGCTTTGCGACGATCGACCGCGCAGTCGCTGGCTCGCGCTCGCATGCTTCGCGTTCGCGAGCCTGATGCGATGGAACGCGTTCGTCGTGACGTTCGCGCCGATGCTGCTGCTGTTCCGGTGGTCGCCGAGCGTCACCGGCATTCGGCGCTACGCGATCGCGGTGGTCGTGTGGATCGGCGTCTCGCTTGCCGCGCACGGCGCCAACGAGCTGATGACGACGCAACGCGAATACCTCTGGTATTGGTCGTTCGCGTACGAGGACATCGCCGGCACGCTCGCGAACATGGCGCCGCAAGACGACGCCGCGATGACCGAGCTGCTCGACGGCATGCCGTTGCGCGTGCACGACCACGTCTACGACCGGCTCGCGGCGATCTACAACCCGGCGAGCCATTACCACTTGATGCGCGGGCCGGCGCGACCGTTCGACATCGCCAAGGATCAGACCGAGCGCGACGCGATCGCGGCCGCGTGGAAGCGCGTCGTGCTCGCCCATCCGGCGGCGTATTTCGCCTATCGCGTCGACAGCTACCGCTTGCTGCTCGGCATCGACCGCGGACCGTCGTTCTCGAACGTCTATATCTGGTTCACCGTGATCGCCGCGCCCGAGACGATCGCCGAGCTGGGCCACGACGCAGCGCCGAGCCGGCTCCAGGACGCGCTCCGGCGCGCATCGGTGTGGATCAGCCTCACGCCGCTCTACTACACGTATTTGTACTTCGGGCTGCTGCTTTTGCTGCTACCGGTCGTGCTGCGGTTCCGGCTGGAGGCCGCGCTCGCGCTGTCTGCGCTTGCATACGAGGTGCAATGGTTCGTGCTCGCGGCCACCTCCGACCTGCGCTACTCGCAGTGGATGGTCCTGTGCACGCTCGTGCTAGTCGTGCTGGTCGGCACACGGCTCCGACGTGCGCTCCTGCGCCGTCGCGGCGTGTGATAGATAACTGCGATGCCGCCGGTCCTGTCGATCGTCGCCCCCGCGTACAACGAGGAGCGCAATCTGCCCGCGTTCCTGGCGGCGATGATTCCAGTGCTCGAGAGCATCGGCGAGTCGTTCGAGATCGTGTTCGTCAACGACGGCTCGCGTGACAGCACGCTCGGCATGCTCGCCGCCGCGGCGTCGCAAGATCCGCGGATCAAAGTCGTCGGGCTCGCGCGCAACTTCGGCAAGGACATCGCGCTATCGGCGGGACTCGCGCACGCGAGCGGCCAGGCGATCATTCCGATCGATTGCGATCTACAGCATCCGCCTGAATTGATCCCGCAGTTCGTCGCGCGGTGGCGCGAGGGCTACGACATGGTGATCGGCGTGCGCAGCAAGCGCGACGAAGAAGGCTGGCTGCGCCGTACGCTGTCGCAGACCTATTACAAGGTGATGCGCTCGATGACGAGCGTCGAGATTCCGCCGAACGCCGGCGACTTTCGGCTGATCGATCGCAAGATCCTCGACGTGATCAACAAGATGCCGGAGCGCCATCGCTTCATGAAGGGCATCTTCGCGTGGCCGGGCTTCAAGGTCAGCGCGATCGAGTTTCAAGCGAACGTGCGCGCGAACGCGACGGCCAGCTCGTGGAGCTTCTTCAAGCTGTGGCGGTTCGCGCTCGACGGCTTGTTCTCGTTCTCGACCGCGCCGCTCAAGCTGTGGACGTACATCGGCGCGCTGTGCGCGGCCGGCGCGTTCGTCTACTTGCTGATCACGGTGATCCAGAAGTTGTTCTTCGGCATTGCGGCGCCGGGCTACGCGTCGCTGTTGATCGTCCTGTTGTTCTTCAACGGCCTGTTGCTCGTCAGCAACGGCATCCAGGGCGAGTACATCGCGCGGATCTTCGAAGAGGTCAAAGGCCGGCCGCTGTATGTCGTCGGCCAGACGTTCGGCTTTGAAGAGCGCCCGGCCGTCGCAACGATCGTGGCACCGCAGCCGACGTTGCCGACGGTCGCGACCAAGCGCGAGCTGCCGAAGCCGACCAAACCACCGCCGCTGACTCGCCCGTAATGTCGCCGAAAATCTTGCGGGCGTTGTTCGTCGCGTACGTGATCGCGGCGGCGTCGCACATCGCGTGGGTCGTCGCGCACGAGCCGTTCGCATTCGATGCGTGGAACGTCGCGCAGGACACGCTGTCGAAGCCGATCACCAGCCACAACTTTTTCGAGTACTGGCACTACGAGTACATCCATTCGAACCCGCGGCTCGGTCAGGCGCTCACGTACCTCGCGTACAAGCTCGACTACTTCGCGGTGATCGCGTCGCCGCTCGCGTTCTTGGCGATCGCGTTCGGCGTGACGACGCTCGGCTTGCGGCGAATCCCGTCGTGGAAGCGCGGTCGCGATCTCGCGCTGCTCGCGTTCGCGATCGGCGCGCTGTGGTTCGCGCTGCCGCAGCTCGGCAAGACCTTGTTCTGTCGCGCGTACGCGGCGAACTACATCTACGGCCTCGCGATCCAGTTGTGGTTCCTCGTGCCGTTGCGGTTGCGCAAGACCGCGCCCGGCACGATCACCTGCGCGGCATACTTCGTGTTCGGCCTGCTCGCCGGCGCATGCAACGAGCACACGGGACCGACGCTGTGCGCGTTCACGCTCGGGTTCGCGTGGTGGCAGCAGCGCGAGCGCAAACCAAGCGCGAAGCTCGCGTGGTTCGGCGCGCTCGGCGCGATCATCGGCTTTGCGACGTTGTTCTTCGCGCCCGGTCAGGGCGAGCGCTACGACGGGCTCGCGCAGCGCGTGTCGCTGTTCGGCCGCCTCGTGCAGCGCGGCGTGACCGGCAACCTCGCGATCCTCGGCGACCTGCTGCTCGGGCTCGCGCCGGTGCTCGCGCTGATCGCGATCATCGCGACGCTCGCGCTGTCGGAGCGCGACCCCGAGCACGCCGAGCGCGATGATCGCAAAGCCGCGGTGCGGATGATCGCGATCGCGCTGATCGCGGCATGCGCGATGGCGGCGACGATCTTCGTCTCGCCCAAGCTCGGCTCGCGGTTCTATCTCGGCTCGGCCTGCTTGCTGCTCGCAGGCCTCATCGCGCTCGCCGAAACCGTGAGCTCCGACCGCGCGCTCGGCGCGTTCGTCGCGCTCGCTGTCACGACGACGATCGTCGCCGCGGCGCACACCGTGCCGCTGTTTCGTCATCTCGCACGCTCGAGCGCCGAGCGCATGGCGGGACTCGCCGACGCGAAACCCGGGACCGTGTACATCGCCGACTCGTTCGAGCAAGTCGACGAATCGTGGTGGTTCCTCGGCGACGATTTCCGCGATGCGCGCAAGCGCGACATGGTCGCGAAGTACATGGGGCTCGCCGGCGTGGTGTTTCACGCCTACGATCCGCTCGCGCCGCTCGGCGTCTCCGGCGCGCGCTTCGTGCCGTTCGCGACGATGGATCCGCCGGGTTGTCTCGACGAGCGCGGCGGCCTCGTGCTCGGCGCGACCAAGGGCTTCGACCTCGCGGGCTTGCATCACGAGCTGCAGGCCGATATCGCATTGCTCCGCGATCGGCTCGCGCCGACGAAGCTCGCCGCGCTCTCGCTCGAGATCCAGTTGGATGACCCGCGGATCGCGCTGCCGGCGAAGCACATCGTCGTCGCGAAGTGGTGGCCGGATCGCTTCGAGGGCTACATCGGCGCGATCGATCGCAAGGGCCGTGCGACGACGCGCACGATCGCGCTGCCCAAAGAGCTCGAGAACACCGACTTCGAGATCTGGGTCTATCGCGTCGGCAACGAGACCCACAAGCTCGGCACGACCCACGGCGAGCCGCTCGAGTACGTCCCGTGGGCAAACGGCGTCTACTGGGTGCTCGCGTGCCGCGGCGGCGACGAGTGCTTCGTGATCGCGGCGTCGCGCCAAGGCGGCTGATGTCGCGTCGCGGTCCACTCGTGTGGTGCGCGTTGATCGCGCCGATCTGGCTCGCGCTGATGCTGTGTGCGCATTGGGAACCGATCGTGCGCGACACGTGGGGCCACTTCTTGTGGCACGTGCACATCCCGTTCACACCGTCCGCGGTCTGGCAGTTCGCGTACGACAGCTACATGCACAACAATCCGCGCATCGGCCAGACGCTGACCTGGTTGATCGCGACGCCCGGTCCGTGGCACGCGATCGTCACGCCGATCGTCGAGCTCGCGCTGTTCGCCCAGCTCAGCGCGCTCGCGCTCGGACGGTGGCCGAGCGTGCGCAGCACCACCGACGCGTTGTTGTTCGCCATGGTCGTCGCGCTCGTCTTCGCGACCGCGCGTCAGCTCGGTCCGATGCTGTTCTACCAGCCGTTTACCGGAAACTACCTGTTCGGCCACGTGATCAGCCTCGCGCTGGTGCTGCCGTATCGGTTTCATTTCGCGGAGCCGCGTCCGCGCGGCTGGTCGTGGATCGCGATCGCGCTCATCACCGGCGTGTTCGCGGGCCTCAGCAACGAGCACACGGCACCGACGTGCGCCGCGGCGTGCGTGCTGATCGCGCTGTGGTGCTGGCATCGCGATCGGCGTGTGCCGGCGTGGATGATCGCGGGCATCGTCGGCGTGATCGCCGGCGGCATCCTGCTGTACATCGCGCCCGGCCAGAGCATTCGCTACAACGGGATCGCGACGCAACAAGGCGTGCTCGGACGCATCGTCGGGCGCGGGCTCGTCGGCGATCTCGGCGTCGCGTTCACCGTCGTCGGTTACACGTGGATGATGAGCTTCGCGCTCGCGCTCGGCCTGGTCGCGTGGCTCTTGGCCGGCAAGCCGCCGATCGGCTCCGCGGTCCGCTGCGCCGCCGCGATCGCCGCGGCCGGCGTGGCGATCTCGGTCACGCTGATCGCGTCGCCGAAGATCGGCCAGCGCCTCTACTTCGCGTCGTCGTGCCTCGTCGCGGCCGCCGTCGCCGGCCTGATCATGCCGATGCTTGCCGACCGACGCGCGCGGCTCGTCGCCTGGCTCGTCGCTGGCGTGACGATCGCGGTGATCCTCGTGCAATGCGTGCGCGTCTATGCGGTGGTCGGACCCGAAGGTGCCGACCGCGTCGACGCGATCACGCATGCGGCGGAGCACTCGGTCGTGACGGTCGCGCCGTACACCAAGCCGCGGTCGCGATGGTTTCTGGGCGAGGACTTCGGCGTCGACAGCGAGCGGTTCAACATCGCGATCGCATTCCATCTCCAGGGCATCCTACTGGCCGGTCCGGCGCAGCTTGAGCCCGACGACGCCATGCGGTAGCGTCCGCGCGCCGTGCGCTATTTCGTCACCGGTGCAGCCGGGTTTATCGGCTCGAATCTCGTCGATCGGCTGCTCGCCAACGGTCACGAGGTCACCGGCTACGACAACCTTTCGACCGGCCAAGAGCGCTTCCTGGCGAGCGTCGGCGCCGGGTTCTCGTTCGTGCGCGGCGATCTGC
>DASXEF010000108.1:0-2023 GCA_036490255.1 Kofleriaceae bacterium | reverse complement strand
CAAGAACGGCGCGAGCTCGGCAATGATTTGGAGATCGCGCGCGTCGAGATCAGACTGCACCGCGCGGCCGCCGACGTGCAAGTTGCCGCGCGCTTCGGCGGCTGCAGGCACGCGCAGCACCGCACCGATCGGCTCGCCGTCGCACAGCACGATGCGCTTGTCGCCCTGCACGACCTCGGGCAAGAACCGCTGCGCGATCGTCCAGCGCGTGCCGCCGCCGGTCGACGTTTCGATGATCGAGCTCGCGTTCGGATCGCCGTGCTTGACCACGAAGATGCCGAGGCCGCCGAAGCCGTCGACGGGCTTGACGACGATCGTGCCGCCTTGCTCGGCTTGGAACGCGCGCAGCCGTTCGGGCGAGCGCGTGACGATCGTCGCCGGCGTGAGATGCGGAAAGTTCAGCACCGCGAGGTGCTCGTTGAGCTCGCGCAGGCCGCGCGGATCGTTGACGAGCAGCGTCTTGCCGCGCGCGTGATCGAGGATCCACGTCGCGTGCAAGTACTGGACGTCGACCGGCGGATCCTTGCGCATCAGCACGACATCGAAATCGGCGAGCCGCCGCGCGACGCGCTCGCCGACGCGAAACGCCTGCGCGGGCGTCTCGGCCTCTTTGACCTCGGTCGGCACTGCGTCGACCACGGCATCGTTGCCGACGAGCCCGAGGTGCTCGAGCTGCGCGGTCCAGACCTGCCAGCCGCGATTCGCCGCTTCGAGCATCAACGCGTACGACGTGTCGCCGGCGAGCCCGAGCCGTTCGAGCGGGTCGAGGATGAAGAGCGCGTGCACGCTCGGACTGTAACGTACAATCGCCGCGTGATCGTCGCCGTCGCTCCGATCGTGCCGCCGGACGCGACGTACTCGTGGCAGTTCTATTTGATCAACGACAGCGGCGAAGCGATCGAATCGGGCGTCGTGGACAAGATGAGCTACGAATGGGGCGACAACGTCACCACCGAGCCCGTCGGCACGAGCTTCGGCGCGATTCCACCGAACAGCGCGCTCGCGATCCATCGCGACGTCGACAGCGAGATGCGCACGGCGATCGTCGGCCGCGTGATGATCGGCGGCGTCGAGCACACGTTCGGCGCCGAGTTCGGCCGGCTGTACGCGCCGGCGACGAAGCAACTCGTGCCGATTCCGGTCCTCGGCATGATGGGCCTACTTCCGCTGCGCGAATGAACGCGTGGTCACCGGCGTTGTGATCGCATGATCGAGCTCGGACGTTCCGATATCGGTTTTGGCTCGTTGATCGTCGACGAGCTCGGCGTGACGCGGCGGCGGTTGATCCGTACGCAGCGCATCGCGTGGGACGACATTCGCGAGTATCGGCTCGGCGCGAAGATCCAGAACGCGACCGGCGAGCTCGGCCGCGCGTTCGGCGGCGAATTCGCGATGGCGATCGACTTCGCGCAAGCAATCCGCGGCAAGCGCACGCCGATCCGGCTCAGCTGCGAGCTGATCGGCATCGAGCAGCACGTGATGGTCAACTGGCGGTTCGCGTACGTCGCGGCGGCCATCGACGAGATCTTGCGCCGCATCGGCCCGCGGCTGCTCGATCGCGCACGCGACGAGCTCGCGCGCGAGCACACCGCAACGTTCGGCGACTTCGCGCTCGGCGCGCACGGCCTGCGCTGGCGATCGCGCGACCTGGTCGAATTCGCCGCCGTCGAGAAGCTCGCCCTCGTCGACACCACGCCGGTGCAGCTGTTCGTGTACACGAAGCAGCGCGCGTGGCCGTACGCAAAGCTCGCGCTCGATGCCGTACCGAACGTGCTGACGCTGCTCGCGCTCGCGAAGCAGCTCGGCTATCGCGTCGACGGGCTCGAGCTCTTGCAGCTCACTTGCAGTTGAGCGAGACCGAGACGCTGGTCAGCGGCAACGCGCCGGCGAGCGTGCCCGCGACCGCGGTGCCGAGACACTCGCAAAACCGCTGCGACTGCGCCGCGAGCTCGCCGGCGCTGACGTCGCCGGAATCGACGTCGAGGTAGCGGCCCATCGGCGAGCCCGATACCGATTGCGCGTC
>DASXEF010000101.1:0-4051 GCA_036490255.1 Kofleriaceae bacterium | reverse complement strand
GATCGTCGCCATCGGTCGCGGCGCCGGCTCGGTCGAGTAGCGCGCCGGCCAGTACGAATCGCAACACGCCGCGAGCAAGGCCGCGTCGCGCCGCGTGCCCGCGTTGTTCCAGCGAATCCAGCCTTCGAGCCGCGGCTCTCGCGCGCCGGAGAACGGCATCGGTCCGATCACGCGCATCTCGGCGTGCTGCGCGAACGTCGGCGCGAACGCGTTGAGCGCCGCGACCGGCACATCGCGCCACGGCGTCGCGAGCGCCGCGGGCTTCTCGATCGTCGCCCGCGCCATCGCGAACCGATGCTTGCCGAGCACGCCGACGGCATGTGCTTGCACCTCACCATGCTGGACGAGCCGCACCGCGGCGGTCGTGACCGCGTTGCCCGCTCGCAAGATCTCGACGACGACATCGGCGGCGCCCGCCTGCAACGGCCCGCACAGCTCCGCGGTGAGGCTGCGCAGCGGCCGATCGGGCGCGACCTGCTCGAGCGCGCGAATGCAGATGCCGGTGACGAGCCCGCCGAACGCACCGCGACCTTGTTGCCAGCGATCGGGCACGTCGATCGTCGCGCGACCGTCGACGAGCGGCGGGACCGCGAACAGCGCGTCGAGCGGAAGCTCAGCTGAGACCATGATGCACTCTAGCGTCGGCCGGGCTTCGTGCCCGGCACCGGCTGCGAATGATCGATCCGCGGCGGATGTTTCAGCTCCTCGGCCGGAGCGGCCTTGCTCTGCGCGAGCACGCGGCGACCACCGCGAAACGAGACGGTGACCTTGCCCGGCTCCGACGCCTCGACCACACCTTCGCCGAACGTCGGGTGAGCGAGTTGCTCACCGACCTCGAAATGCGCCGACGCCTTGTAGTCGCGCGTCGGCTTGCTGTCGTCGAGCGCGATCTTCGCCGGCACCGCGATCGGCGCGGGCGGCGGCAGCTTCGCCATCGTCGACGGGCCGCAGAACGACTTCACGAAGTCGTCGTCGCGCATCAGCTTCGCGAGGATATCGATCGCGCGCGGCGCCGATGCCGTGATGCCGCATTGCGGATCTTCGAGCTTGCCGCCGGTGACGGCCGCGAGCGTCGCCGCGCACCACACGGCGACGGCGTTGCCATCGTCCGTTTTCGCCGAGAACAGCGCGCGCGTCGGCTCGCCGTGGAGCTCGAAGCCCGATTCGAATCGGCCGAGCGCACGGAACGCGGACGCCCACGGGATCGTCGCCGTGCGCGTGACCTCGACGATCAGCGGGCGCCAACCCATCGCCGCCGCGACATCGTCGAGCTCGCCCTCGACGTCGACGCCGATCACGCGAAGCTCGTCGAGCCAGCGCGCACGCAGATCGCTCGGCCAGGCTTTGACGGTGACGCTGAGGTCGTAGCTCATAGGCCGATTCTATTCGCGTTGCCGGCAGATTCTATTCCTCAGCGCGATCGTCGCGGCGTGGTGTCGTGCGGCGCATGAAGCTTTGGGGAGCTTTGCTCGTCACCACGTTCGCGTGCGGTCCGTCGGCGCGCGACCACGCGCACGATGCCGCAGCCATCGCCGCCGACGCCGTCACCGACGCGCCTGTGACGATCACCGCGGCGCCCGATGCGACGCCGGCCGGCCCGGTCGACGTCGTCATCACCGCCGACAACGCGTACAGCTTCGGGTACGGCGACGTGAACGGCATCACGCACTTCACGCAAGGCACGCGCGCACTGACCGCCGCCGAGATCTTCTCGTGCCCGATCGGAGTCGGCCCCGAGGAATACACGGTGCCGGCTGCGGACGCGCCCGCCGACGCGTACCTCTACATCGCGTCGTGGGACGACCACGAGGTCACGCAGGGCCTGATCGCGCAGTTCTCGCGCAACACCGGCACCGTGACGACCGGCAGCGCGCCGTTCGACGTGTGCGCGACCGGCATCGATTACGCGACCGGCTCCGACGACCTGACCGGCCCGACCCAGGACATCATCAACCAGCAGATCGCGATGTGTAACGCCGGCTCCGGCGATCCGTCGACGACGAGCGTCGGCTGGGTCAACGCCACCGGCGCGTCGACGCCCGGCGCGATCGGCACGCTCGCGGTCGGTCCGCCGAACGACAGCAGCGATGCGATCTTCCAGATCGTGTGCCAGCCGACCGCGACGTCGAACGGCATCGGCAGCGACGCGCGCTGGCTCTGGTACGACCCGAGCGGGCTCGGCTCGGGCGCGTTCTACTCGAACGGCACGAACTTCACGAAGTCGTTTTTGATCTTCCGGCTCGCCGCCGCGACGATCTTCTGACAGCTACACGCTCGCGACCGGCGCGTCGACGCCGTGTGCCCACAGCTCGCGCTCGATCCCGAGCAGCAACGGTCCGAGCGTCGCGCGATCGAGCGCGCTGACGACGAAGCCGTCGCGGCCGAGCATGTCGGCATCGGCCTCGTCGAGCTTGTCGGCCTTGTTCCAGACCAGCACGCGCGGCTTGTCGCTGAGCCCCAGACCCAGATCCGCGAGGATGCCTTCGACCGCGCGGATCTCGGCGTCGCGATCGGGATCCGACGCGTCGACGACGTGGACGAGCAAGTCGGCATCGGCCATCTCCTCGAGCGTCGCGCGAAACGCGGCGACGAGCTCCTCGGGAAGATCGCGGATGAAGCCGACGGTGTCGGTGATGATCACTTCGCGTTCGCGCGGGAAGCGCAGCCGCCGGCTGATCGGATCGAGCGTCGCGAACAGCTTGTCGGCGGCGAGCGCATCGCCTTGCGTGAGCGAGTTGAGCAGCGTCGACTTGCCGGCGTTGGTGTAGCCGCAGATCGCGATGGTCGGCAGCTCGCGGCGGCCGCGCTGTTTACGGCGCAGCCGGCGATCGTCGGCGAGCGCTTCGAGCCGCTGCTCGAGCAAGTGCACGCGATCGCGCGCGCGGCGGCGGTTGATCTCGAGCTTGGTCTCGCCCGGCCCTCGCCCGCCGATGCCGCCGGTCAGCCGCGACATCATCGTGTTCTTCTCGATCAAGCGCGGGATCACGTAGCGGAGCTGCGCGAGCTCGACCTGCAGCTTGCCGTCGCGGCTCGTCGCGTGCTGCGCGAAGATGTCGAGGATCAACATCGTGCGATCGAGCACCTTCATGTCGGTCGCTTCCGAGATCGCGCGCGCCTGACCGGGCGACAGATCCGGATCGAAGATCACGATCTCGGCGCCGAGCTGCATCGCGCGCAGCAAGATCTCGTCGAGCTTGCCGCGACCGACGAGGAACTTCGGATCTGGCTCGGGCCGGCGCTGCACCATGACGTCGAGCACTTTGACGCCCGCGGTGCGGCACAACTCGCGCAGCTCGGCGACGCGCGCCTCCGAGTCGTTTGTACCGGAACCGCGCCTTCGCGCGGCGATGTCGACGTGCACGAGCAGCGCGCGATCCTTGCCGCGATCGGTCGACGCGACGCGATGCGCGCGGCCGAACTGCTGCTCGAGCTGCGTGATCAGCTCGATGAAGTTCGTGTGCGGGGACGTCGCTTGCTCCGCAGGCAGCTCGCGCGCGGGACCATCCGGCACCATGTGGCCGATGAACAGCTTGCCGGGCCGACCGGCGGCATCGACGCCGATCGCGGCGATCGCGTCCAAGCGCAGCAGCGCCAAGTCGGTCATGTCGTCGCGGGTGAGCGGCTCGCCGCGCAGGTGCGTGTGGACGAGGCGCAGGCCGCGAAAGCGACCGGCGCCGCCGCGAATACGACCGAAGTCGGGCAGCACGAGCTTGCTCGCGTCGCCGACGATCA
This sequence comes from Kofleriaceae bacterium, assembly GCA_036490255.1. Taxonomy (GTDB): domain Bacteria; phylum Myxococcota_A; class Polyangia; order Haliangiales; family Haliangiaceae; genus JABFXX01. The sequence continues at coordinate 319 of DASXEF010000101.1, read as the reverse complement.
CGTGCTGGATCGCGCCGCGACGATCGATCAGCACGCCGACCTGGCGATGCAGCTCGGCGGCTTGCTCGGCGAGCTGATGCGCGAGCTCCGACGACACGACCTCGGTGGGCGCGACGCGACGGCGATACAAGCGCTCGAGTGCCTTGAGCTCGCTTGCCTTCAAACCTTGTGTATTGCCGGTGACCTCTTCTGTCACGAGGGAAGGAATCTACCCGTTGCGACGAGCTTCGCCACGGATATAGTGCGTTTGTGAAGGGCCGGTTCCGAGCGCTGGTCGCGCACCCGCAGGTCGAGGCGCTCGGCGAGCTCGCCGAAATCC
>DASXEF010000948.1:0-3186 GCA_036490255.1 Kofleriaceae bacterium | reverse complement strand
TCGACACGATGCGCGCCGACCACACGCCGGTGTACGGCGGCAACGCCGAGATGCCGGCGCTGATGGCGCTCGCCGCGCGCGGCGTCGTATTCGACTGGGCGTTCTCGCCGAGTAACTCGGCGCGACGCTCGCTGCCGGCGATGCTGATCGGGCTCGGCGCCGAACGCATTCACGGCACGCCGATCGGCGATGCGCTGCACATCGATCCGCGCCACGTCACGCTCGCCGAGCGGCTCGCCGCTGCGGGCTACGAGACCGCCGGCTTCGTGTGCTGCCGCGACGATTGGGAGAGCTCGAACGGGCTCGATCGCGGGCTCGACCACGTCGACATCGAGCGCGACGGGCTCGTGCTCGCCGCGCACGCGCGTGCGTGGCTCGCCGATCGCGATCGCCGCGGCGACCACGCGCCGCTGTTCGTGATCGTCCACGTCGCCGAGCCGCGCGAGTGGTCGCACGGCAGCCCCGAGCCGACGACGGCCGTGCGCGACCGGCTCTACGACACCGCGCTCGCCACGGCCGACCGCGCGCTCGCGATCGTCGCCGCCGCGCTCGCGCCGCACGCGCCGATCGTGATCGTCACGTCGGATCACGGCGAAGCGCTCGGCGAGCACGCCGCGCAGTTTCACGCGACCGACCTCTACAACTCGCAGACGCGCGTGCCACTCGTGATCGCCGGGCCGGGCATCGCGCCATCACACATCGCCGAGACGGTGAGCCTCGTCGGGCTCGTGCCGAGCGTGCTCGCGCTCGCCGGCTACGCGCCATCGCCGTACGACGCGTTCGACGCGCCGTCGTTCGCCGCCATCGCTGCAGGTCGCGGCATCGATCCGAACGGCGGGCTCGCGTTCGGCGCGATGCTGCAAGATCGCACGAGCCCGAACAGCGCCGCCGATGTCGTCGCCGGTGTCTGGAAGCTGATCGCGATCGGCAGCAAGCGCGAGCTCTACGACACGCGCAGCGATCCGAACGAGCACGTCAACGCGATCGGCCAGCACCGCGATCTCGCCGACAAGCTCGAGCGCTTGCTCGACGATCATCGCGCACACGCGCTGCGCTCGCCGTTCGAGTAGAGTCGCGCGATGCCGGCGAAGCGCTGCCCGATGTGCCATCGCGCGAGCGAGGATCGCGCGTGGCAATGCGCGTGCGGCTACGAGTTCGGTCAGCCCGTCGAGCGCACCCTCGAGCTGCTGCGCGGCCAATCGCGCACGACGAAGATCATGCTCGGCATCTTCCTGGTGCTCGACGCCGGCGCGGTGATCGCCATCGTCGAAGCGACGCTGCACGGCTTCGTCGTGTTCTCGGGCCTCGGCTTTGCCGCGCTCGTGCTCGGGACCTTGCGGCAGATCCGCAAGCTCGCGATCGGGCGCGAGAGCACGCGCTTGTTATCGGCGAAGCTGCTACCGATCGCGCGCGTGATTCAGAAGCCCAAGCCCGGCTCCGACTCCGACGGAATCGGCTGATCCTGAATCCGATCGATGAACCGCTTGCGGCGCTCCGCCGGCGTCTCGATGCGCAGCGGCGGGGGATCGCCCGTGTGAGTACCGCCGGTGACATTCGCGAGGTCGATGGCCTTGATCGTCTTCATGATGACGGTCGCTACAGCAACGGCGATGCCACGCGCCGGCGCGCGCAAGTACGTGCGATCGCGCGGCTGGCGAACCTGCCGGCGATCGATCTAGCCGGCAGACACCAACGCGCATGCGCATCGCGCGCACGAACGCTTACGTCAGCCGCGCGAGCTCGGTCTGCACGAGCAAGAACGCGAGCCGCAATAGATTCAACCGCGCTTCAGGCGAGCGCACGCGACCGGCGAGATCGCCGAGCCGCGAGCGGCCGTCGAGCAAGCTGTACACGCGCAGTAGCGCCTCGCCGATACCGAACTGCGCGAGCTCGTCGTTCTGCACCGGCTCGCGGATCGCGAACGCGCTCGTGTTGGTCGCGAGCCAATCCTCGACGAGCGCTTCGCCGATCGATGCGGCGCCCGCGCCGATCACGCGATACGCGTCGAGATGCAGCGCGCGCGTCTTGTACGGATTCGGCGCGCGCGGCACCCACGTGTAGCGGCCCTTTTGCCAGCTGAACGTCTCCATCAGCTTCGCGGCGACTTGCTTCGCGAGCAGCCGATACGCTTCGAGCGGATCGAGCAGGTCCAGGCCGACGAGCGTGTCGGCGAGCCGGCCGCCGAAGTGATGCATCACCGACACCGCGCGTTGCAACGCCTGCGGCGTCAACGCCTGTTGCTGCAGCAAGAAGTTGCCGAGCCGCTCGCTGTCGACGTTCGAGTTGACGTACTGCGGCTGACCGTCGTGGATGTACGCCTCTTTGAGGACCCCCGCGCGACCTTCGAGCGAGAGCATGCCGGTCGCCTTCGACTTCGCGAGCCGATAGAGCAGCTTGACGACCGGCGTCTCCTTGAGATCGCCGATGTCGCGCGGTCCCGACGACGTCGTGTCGATCGTCGTCTCGGGCATCACGTCATCTTCGGTGACGCTGATCGTGCCGCTCGAGCCTTCGAAGTCGGTGATGCCCTGCGGGATGCTCTCGCCGGCGATGAACTCCGCGCGCGCGGCTTTCGCTTCGGCTTCGGCCTTCGCGATGCTCATGCGCGTCATCGGGCCGGACAGACCGTTGTCGTTGATCTCCTGCGGCACGACGGCGCCGCCGTCGCCGTGCAGATCCGCGGTCGGCGCGTTGATCACGCTGCCGATCAGGCCCGCGAGATCGCGCGCGGTGACGCGCGTCGTGCGGCGGATCCACTCGTCGATCGCATCGCGAAATTGCGCTGCGCTCTGCCAGCGATCTTCGGGCCGGCGCTGCAGCGCGCGCACGGTGAGCACGCGTAGCTCGACGGGAAACTCGCTCGCGTACTTGTGCAGCCGATCGAGCCGCGCGTCGCGCACCATCAGCAAGATGTCGAGGTCGTTCGTCGACGTGAACAGCCGGCGCGCCATCACCATCTCGGCGAGCAAGATGCCGACCGAGAACAGGTCGCTTCGCGCGTCGACGTCGCCGCTCGAGACTTGCTCGGGTGACATGTAGCCGTACTTGCCCTTGAGCGTCCCGGCCTCGGTCTTGTGGCGGCGCTCGGCGGCGCGCGCGATGCCGAAGTCGGTCAGCTTGATGTCGCCGCGCCTCGACAGCAGCACGTTGCCCGGCGAGATGTCGCGATGCACGATGCCGAGCGCG
>DASXEF010000049.1:0-6022 GCA_036490255.1 Kofleriaceae bacterium | reverse complement strand
CGCGATCGTCGCGACGGCCGAGCTCGAATTCGGTCTCGGCGTGTTCGGCCACGACATCGGCGCCGAGCCGCAGTTCGGCATCGATCTCACCGCGGGCGTCGAATTCCGGCTGTGAAGGCGCTCGCCGTCGCGTGCGTGCTCGCCGCGTGCGGGCGATCCACGCCGCCGATCTCGACGACGACGCTGTCGATCCGCGTCACCGACCACGGTGCGCTTGTCGGGGCGCGCGTGCTGTTGTTCGACGCCGCCGGCAACGCGCTGCACATCGGCAAGATCGATATGTACGGCGCGCGCCAGAGCAGCGCCGCGTGCGAATTCTCGCCCGGCGTGATCGGCACGTGGGACGGCATCGTGCTCGGTTATGGCAGCGGCGACGTGCCGATCGGCGCCGACCGCTGCGCGCCGACACCCGCGATCCCGTACGGCAAATACAAGGTGTGGGCGTGGCGCGGCATCGAGTACGAGAAATGGGAAGGCGAGGTCGATCTGTCGGCGAACCGCGGCAAGGTCGAGCTCGCGATCGCGCTCGACCGCGCCTGGCAACCCGGCGACGCGCTCGCCGCCGACCTGCACGTTCACGCGCACGCGTCCGACGATTCGACGATGCCCGACGAGCAACGCGTCGCCGCGCAGGTCGCAGCCGGCATTCGCGTGATCGGCCTGTCGAATCACAACACCAACGGCGACGCGAGCGCGGCGATCCACGCGCTGCATCTCGACAGCGTCGTCGCGTCGCTGCCGTCGAACGAGGTCACGTCGGAAGCGATGCACGCGAACATGTATCCGGCGCTCGGCCCGGCGCCACCGGCCGCGCAGATCATCTCCGCCGATCCCGCGCACGTGATGGCGCTGATGCGCGCGCAGCCGGGCCACCCGATCATCCAGATCAACCACCCGCGGTTTCGCTACCAGTCGCTGTTCGACACCACGCACTGGGACGGCACGACGTGGCCACCGCCGTTTCCGACCGACTTCGATGCGGTCGAGGTCGTGCCGGGCTACGCCGCGTTCAACGCGCCCGGCGATCGCCGGCTCGACGACGGCCTGCGCGATTTCTACACGCTGATCGATCACGGCAAGCTCGTCGCGCCGGTCGGCGGCAGCGACTCGCACGACTTCAACTGGGTGCTCGACGGCGCGGCGCGCACGTACGTGTTCGCGCCGTTCTACGACCAGACGACATTCGTCGATGCGATCCGCGCGCGCCGCACGGTCGCGACCGACGGGCCCTGGCTCGACGTCAAAGCATCGCAAGCGCAAGGCGAGCCGAGCGTCGGGCCCGGCGAGCACGTCGTGCCGCGCGCCGGCGCTATCTGGCTTGACATTTCGCTGTCCACAACAAAATGGCAGCGCGTCGATCGCATCCGCGTGCAGGTCGGCGCGCAGACGCAAACGATCCCGGTCACGCCCGGTCGCACGTTTCACTGGGCCGGCGCGATCGAGGTCGGCGCTGCGAGCGACACGTTCGTCGGCGTCGCCGCCGACGGCGATTCTGCGATGCCGCTCGAATTCACCGGCACGTATCAGCGCGACAAGTGGAAGCGTCCCGGCGACACGCCGTTTTGTGTGATCTCGCCGATCCTGATCGACGCCGACGGCGACGGTCGCTGGAAGCGCGGCGACGGCGACTACTTGCTGACGCCCTTGGGCAGCAAGACCCAGTAGCGACCGGGTCCGCCCATGCGGCCGCCGAGCTCTTCGGCATCGCGGTCGGCGCCCCAGTAAATGTCGCCGCGCACCGCGCCGATGATGCCGGCGCCGGTGTCTTGCGCGATCACGAGGTGCTGCCACGGCTCGGTCACGCCGAGCTTGCCGATCGTCGGCGCCTTCGTATCGACGAAGATCGGCGTCGACATCGCGATGAACGCGCGGTCGACCGCGAGCGAGCGCCGCGGCGTCAAGATCACCTTTTGCGAGCCCACGGCGCCGGGCTCTTTCGATTCCTTGAAGAACACGTACGACGCGTCGCCGTCGACGATCTCGTCGAAGCGACCGGCGTGCTCCTTGAACCACTGGCGAATGCCCTGCATCGTGCCGCTGCCCGGCGCCTTGAGCTGGCCCTTTTGCTTGAGCAAGCCGCCGACGCCCAGGTACGAGCGGCCGTTCTTGCCTGCGAACTCGAGCCAGGCTTCGCTGCCGTCGTCGAGCTTCGCGAGCGCGGAGCCTTCGATCTGCGCGAACAGCACGTCGACCGGATCGTCGGCGTAGAGGATCTCGAGCTTCTCGGTTGCGAGCGCGCCTTTGCGGATCTCGGAGCGCGTGTAGAACGGCTGCAATTCGCCGTTGCTGTCGAGGCGCCCCCAGAGGTGACGGCCGTGACCGTCGTGAACGAAGTTGCCGAGGTCGACCATCACGAGATCGCGCGGCCGGCCGAGCACCGGGATCGTGAACGCGCCGTGCTTCGTACGCGACGCGTGCATCGATTGCACGTCGAAGCCGGTGAGCTTGCCGGTCGCGCCGGCTTTGCCCGCGGCGACGTAGGGCACGAACTCGGCCTCGAAGAACGCGCGTGCGGCAGCATCGTCGCCGGCCTTGAGCTTCGCAGCCGCCGCACATGCAGCACGCCATTGCTTGGCAAGGCCGCCGTGCCCGTCGACGCCGACCGGATCGTCGTCCTTGAGCTCGGCGAGCTTGACGCACGACTTCAAGAACGCCGGCACCGCTTCGCCGAGCTTGTCGTCGGTCCACGCCGGCAGATCTTTGAAGCTCGCCTTTGTCAGCGTGAACGAATCACGCGGCGGCCCGGAGCCTTCGATCCCGGGCTCGTCGGCCGTGCACGGATCCGCGTACGAGCTCGACGAAGAAAGTAGGGCGATCACCAGCAGCGCGCGCATCGTCACAGACGATGACAACGCGCGACGCCGCGCGCAAATTCGCTACTGCAGATTCGCGATGTCTTGGACGAACACTTCGACCCAGTTCTGGCTGGTCGGCTGATCGATCACCCAGTTCGACATCACGATGTTCGACGCCTGCAGCGCATCCGATGCGAAGAAGCCGTACGCGCCGGGCCACGGCGTCGTCGCGCCGGCGATCGACGTGTGCTGCCACGAGCCGTTCGCGAGCTGATTGCCGAGCAACAGCTCCTGCGTCGTCGCGTCTTGATACGCGATGTACGGCGCGCCGGCGATCAGCACCAAACCGGAGTTCGCGCCGACGAAGTCGAACGTCGGCTGCGGCAGACCGTCGGGCGAGGTGCCCGAGATGCGATAGCCGTTGTCGACGGTGACCGGCGCTTGGCCTTGCACGACGTAACGCAGCTGGTTCGCCGCCGCGCTCGCGTACGACACGTGCGCCGTGCCGCTCGGATCGACCGCGATCGACGGCATCCAGCCTTCGTCGGTCGACGTGCCGTTCGATCCGGTGCCGCCGTCGAGCACGCTGGTCGTCCACGTGCTGCCGCTGTACGTCGCGAGCTTGAGCTCGCCCGTGCCGCGGTCGTAGTACGCGATCACCGGCGTCTGATCTTTGGGGTTGCGCGCCGAAGCCGACCACAAGCCGAGACCATCCGGCAGCGGATAGATGTCGTCCGAGCCGTCGGGGATCGGCCCCGTGTCGACAGTGGTGGTCGTCCAGTCCGACGGACCGCTCGGCATCTCGGTGCCGGCGAGCGCGTAGCGCAGCTCGGCGGTGCCGCTGCTCGTGTGCGCCAGATATGCGATGCCGGCCTTGTTCGTCGTCGGATCGATCGAGATCGACGAGAACATGCCGGCGCTACCGTTGCCGACGTCGACGTCGGTGATCGTCCAGCCGGCGTTGAGCACGACGTCCGAGCCGGTCGCCGAGCCCGCGCTCGCCGGCGGCGTGTAGTACGCCATCTTGAGCCCGCCGCGATCGACGTCGAAGTACGAGACCATCGGCGTGCCGTCGGTGGCCACCGCGATGCTCGTGTACATGCCGACGTCTTCGCCGTTGTCGGTGATGCCGCCGCGAATCGTCGAGCCCGGCACCGTGACCGGACCCGACGGCACGCCGTCGACCCACGTCCACGCGTTGTCGGCGATGCGACCGGCGCCGTCGACGTGCGCGACGACGAGGTCGCCGTACGTCTGGTGATACGCCGAAACCCACGCGGTGCCGTCGGGCGCGACCGCGACGGCCGAATACGGGCCGAGCTGGCCGATCGGCACGTCGGTGTTGCACACGCACATGTTGTCGACGCAGAACGGCAGCTCGCCGTTCGGGCACTCGGTGCAGTCGCTGGTCTGCTCGCACGCCTGGTTGTGGTTGTTGCACGAGCAGCTCGGCGCCATCGAGACGACGACGACGATGCCGGCCCACATGAAGACGCGCAGCACGCGCGGCGAGACCCGAATCCGCCGGCGCTTGCGCAGCATGATGATGCCGACGAGGCCGATGATCACGAGCGAGCCCGAGCTCGGCGCGCCGGAGCTGTTGCACGCACAGCCCTGCGCGCCTTCGGTGCCGTGGAACGGCGCGACGAGCGCGATCGAGATGTTGCCCGCTTCGTCGCGCGCGAACACTTGGACCTGACCGTTGAGCGCGATCTGCTGATACGTCGATTGCTCGATGCCGGCGTCGCCGGAGTACACCCACGCCGTCGACGGCTGGTCGACGCCCGGGCGACCGAACGCGACTTGCACGTCGTCGTTCGACACGACGTCCCACACCGGGACGACGAACTTGTTGTCGCTGTTCCACGTCGCCTGATCGCCCATGATGCGCGGGCCGACCGAGTCGATGATGACCGGGTACTCGGTGATCGGGCCGGCCGTCGTGTAGTCGCCCTTGACGCGCGACTGCAGCTTGACCGTGTACTTGCCCTGCCACGCGAACGCCGGATCGCTGACGACGAGCGGGCTCGCCGACGACCACGGATGGAACAGGCCGTCGTTGTAGCTCCACGTCCACTCGAGCTCGCGGCCCGAGCTGTCGTAGCGATCGACGTCGAACGTGATCTGCGGCAGCGCGCCGTTCGGCTGCTTCATCAGCGCGTTGCGCACCGCGGCCGGCGCCGGCGTGGTGACGCCGACGTATCGCGCGGTGCCGGTGCTCGGCGGCTGCGGACCCTTCGTCGGGCCGAAGCCCGCACCGAGATCGCCGAACAGCGCCAAGAACGTGTCCTGCGACGTCATGACCTTCTGGATCGACAGGTTCGACAGCGAGAACCCGGCGAACGACGGCACGTTGATCGCGGGAATGTTGTTGAGCAGCGGCGTGACGAGGTTGAACACGCTCGGCAAGACCATCTGCAGCTGTTGCGGGCTCTCTTTGACGAACTCGCTGTTGAGCACGGTCAGCGTGACGTCCGACGCGTCGACGCCGGTGATCATCGGCTGGATCGTGGTCGCGCCGTTCGTCGTCGTGAAGTCGAGCAGCACGCCGACGTTGAGCGTGAGGTCGAGCGTGAACACGCGGACGTAGCGCTCGTAGAGATACGCGTAGAAATCGACGTCGAAGTGCGACATGCCGATCGTCAGCGCCGGCGACGCCATCGTGTTATCGCCGACGGTGAACGTCAGCGCGCGCTGCGGCCGCGTGACGAGCAACAGCGGATCGTTGCCGGTCGAATCTTCGAGATCCGACAGCGACGGCACGAGCACCGAGATCACGCCGACGTTGAGCTCGCTGATCGTCTGCGTGCCGATGTCGAGGCACATCGCGCCCGACGTGACGAGGTGATGACCGGCGAGGTTCAGCGTGGTCTGCGAGATGCCCATCTTGATGTCGGGCGGCGTGCTGCCGTCGTTCGCCGACGTGAAATCGCCGGCTGCGAGCATCGTGTAGGGCGAGCCGTTGCCGAGCGCGCTGCGCGCGATCGTCGGCAGGTTGTACGTGGGGATCGGCAGCGGCGGGACGCACAGGTTCGGCTCGCTCGCGAACGGCACGCCGTCGGCGCGGGTGCCGGTGCGCGTCGTCGGATCGATATCCGAGTTGAGGCCGGTGATCACGCCGAGGTCCATGCCGCCGCCCTCGAGCTTCGCGTAGCCGCCGGGCACGAGCCGGGTCTCGAGCAGCGCCGTCGTGTTCGGCGAGATGCCCGACAACAACGCGCCGACAT
>DASXEF010000047.1:0-3149 GCA_036490255.1 Kofleriaceae bacterium | reverse complement strand
GCACCGGCGCTCACCACGCCACCGCCGACGATGCCCGACGATTCTGAAGAGCCCGACGTCGAAGTTCCCGAGACCAACGGCTACTGAATCTGCACGACCTTCTCGGTCCACTGCGCGATGTGATTCGACGTCGTGTAGTCCTGGAACGGCAGCGCGAACGGCACGAAGCTCGGATCGGTGCCCGCCGGTGCGTCGAGATCGATCGCGGCCATCCACAACAGCGTGCCGCTCGCGTTCTCGTCGGGCTCGGTGCCGGTCGGCGGCGCGCGCAAGCCGTACTTGCGCGTCGACGCGAACGTGATCCACGCGACGTGACCGCCGGCGCTGTTGGTCTGGAACACGAACGGATTCCATTTCGGGAACGTGTTGGTGAGCGCGGTCGTCGCGCCGTCGGCGATGCCCGGCTTGTTCGCGTTCGTCATCGGATACGCCGCGCCGCCGGCGAGGCTGTCGACGACCATCAGCGTCGCGGTCGGATCGGAATCGGCGTCGCACTCTTCGCCGGTCTGGTTGTTCGACGTGCACGTCGAGTGATCGAACACGATGAAGTGATTGTCGGGCGCGTACGCCGGGTAGTAGTTGTTCTCGAGGTTCGACGCGGCCTGGATGACCAGCTGCGGCGTGCCGCCACCGGCCGGCACTTGATAGATCGAGCCGTTGTGGAATCGCTGGCACGTACCTGCGATGCCCTGCGTGACGTACGCGATGCGGGTGCCGTCGGTCGACCAATCCGGGTGATCGGTAGGATGCGTGGCCGTGCCGCCGACGTCGATCGTGTTGACGAGCTGCGACGTCGTGCCGTCCATCACCATCAAGTTGAAGTTCGTCGCGCCGGTGTCGGCATAGACCGCCGCATATTGCGAGCCGCTCGGGTTCCACGTCTCGAAGATCGATTTCGGCGTCGAGCCGAAAGTGTTCATCACGGTCTTCGTCGCGACGTCGACCAGCGCGGTGCGACCGTCGTTCTGCCCGTTGACCTCGGCGACGAGCTTCGTGCCGTCGCGCGATAACGCGTGACAGCCGATGCACGTGCCCTCGAGCTCCGTGCCCGCGTACTTCACGCCGGAGCCGGCGCCCGAGCCGAAGTCGTAGCGCATGATCGACTCGGTCGTCGTCGTCCAGTAGTAGATGCCGCCGTTGATCGGATCGTTGGAGAACTGCAGCGCCATCGCGCTCGACGTGCCGACGCCCGTGCCGGTCGCATCGGTGCCTTGCAGCGACCACATCAACGGATCGCCGCCGCGATTCGTCGCCGACAGCCAGCCCCACAACGTCGCATCGGGCTGGAAGATGCAACCGCTGTTCAGCGGCGTCGTGCACGCGAGATAGACGGTGACGTCGGTGACCGTGTTCTTGAACGTCATCGCGAACGCGGTGTTGCTCGTGCCGGGCAGGAAGTGAAACTCGAGCACGCCGAGGTTCGGCGGCACGAGCACGCCGTCGTTCGGATAGAGCGTCGACGGTGCGCGCGTCGGATCGGCCGGGCCTTGGAACACACTCGAGTTCGGCAAGCCGGTCGAATTCGGATCGGTGTACGTCTCTTCGAACACGAGCGTGAGCCCGGTCGTCGCTTGCACGGCGCCGGCAGCCGCCACGACTTGCGTGACGCCGCCGTGATCGGTCGCGCTCGTGAAGTCGCCGGTCGCGTCGAAGCCGCCGAGCGTGCCGTCGTTCAAACCGAGGATCACCAAGCTCGTGACGTCGGCGGTGCTGCCGTCGGCGTACGTCGCGGTGACCGTGTACTTCGACGTCGCGGCGACGCCCTGCGCGATCGTCAGCGTTTGGTTCAGCGGCGAGATCGCGAGCGCGGTGACGCCGTCGAGGCCGCCGTCGGTCGTGGTGCCTCCACCGTGGTGAGACCCGCACGCACCCAGCACGACAACGACCAAGAGACTCAAACGCATACGCATCGCACTAACAAGTCGCGAGCCAACTCGCTCCCGATCAGATCGCGCACGACGTTGCACCAGCGCGTCGCCTACATCGGCGACGGGGCCGACCGTTCCGGGAACAGTCGACCCCAGCGCGCGCTACGGCTTCACGAACAACATCACGAAGCGATCGCTCGTGCCGCGACGGGCGCCGGCGGCGTGGGGCGAGCTGCTCCAATCGCGCGTGTCCGCGGGATTGCTGAGCACATCCGTCTCGCGGCCGAGGATGAAGCCGGCGGAGAGGACTTCCTCGGTAACGACGTCTTCGTCGATCCGATGCAGCGTCTCGGTGTCGCGCAGGCCGCTTCCTTTCGCCGCGCTCGAATCGACGATGCCGTAGATGCCGCCGGACTTCAGCGCATCGAACACCGCCTTGTTCATCTTCGCGCGATCGGACTTCGCGTTCACGACGTCGTGGTAGTTCAGGATCGTGATCACCGCGTCGAGGTTCTTCGCGTCGGGCGGGAACGGCGCGTCGGGCGGCAGCTCCGACATCGTGACGTTCTTCATCGCCGCATGCGTGGCGCGCTCGCTCCACGGCTTGCGCAGGAACTTGTCCATCGCCTCTTTTGGATTCTCGGTCCACACGTGGCCCTTGTCGCCGACGATGCGCGCGATCAGCTCGGTCGTGTAACCGCCGCCCGCGAACAGCTCGCCGACATGCTGGCCCGGTGCGATCCCGAAGAACGCGAGCACCTCGCCCGGCTTGCGGCCGGCGTCGAGGCGGCGATCGGCGTCGGTGCGATCGGTCGCGGCGATCGCGTCCTTGATCGGCTGCGGCACGTCGGCAGCCGGCGTGTACGGCGGAATCGGCTCGGGCGCGGCGGATCCTTGCGCGGATCCGGTCGCGACCGGCTCCGGCTTCTCTTGCTTCTCCGCCGACTTCTTGTTGCCGCACGCGAACAGCGCGACGGCCATGAACAATCCGATGGTCTTCATATTCATTCTTCCTGTGCGAACGTTTGCGCGAGCGTTTCGAGCACGCTTTGATCTTCGAGTGTCGTGGTGTCGCCGCGCGCCTTCGATCCCGACGCGACCTCGCGCAGCAACCGCCGCATGATCTTGCCCGAGCGCGTTTTTGGCAACGCCTCGGCGAATCGGATCTCTTCGGGGCGTGCGAGTGCACCGATCTGCCCGGCGACGTGCTCGCGCAGCTCTTTCGCGAGCGCGTCGTCGGCGGCGACGCCGGCGCGCGGCGTCACGAACGCGACGATCGCC
>DASXEF010000036.1:0-6019 GCA_036490255.1 Kofleriaceae bacterium | reverse complement strand
GGCCACGGCCGAGCAATTGCTCGAGCGTGCGGCGCTTGTCGGGTGCGCTTGCATCGTCGTCGTCGCGCAGCGCGCCGATCGATTCGATCTCGCTCGGCGGCTTGCCGACCAGCTCGACGAATTCTTCCGCCGTCATCAGGCCGGCGTCGACCGCGTCGCGCAAGATGCCTTCGGGGCGATCGCCGGCGGCCGCGGTCACGCGCTCGACCGTGCGTTCGCAGCGCGCCGCGTGGCGCAGCACGGCGCCGTGCGCGGCCAGCGCCGAGTGACCGCCGGTGCGCCACCTCGCCAGCGCTTTCTCGACGTCGACCAGCGAGGTCGAGACGCGGTGCTCGATGAGCGCGGTGACGACGACTTGCAGCCTCGCCAGGGTTTTCGGGTCGCGCTCGATCATCTCTTGCCCGGGGCTTAGTACGGCTCGGGGTTACGCTCAAGTGCGTTTTCGCTATTCCCGTGATCAGGATCTTGCGGACAAATGCAGGCGCACGCCGCAGGCCGCCGGGACGCCGGGGCAGGGCGGCGCGAGCTTTTCGAGCTCGATCGCGACCGCCGCGTGCGGATACAGCTCCTGGATCTTCGCGCCGATCGCACCGGCGAGCGCCTCGAGCAAGCGAAACGTCGACTTCGTGCCGATCGCGACGACGGTCTCGCTGACCTTGTAATAATCGACCGTGTCGACGATCCGATCCGAGCTGGCCGCGGCACCGAGCGGCAACTCGAGCGTGAGGTTGACGCGGAATCGCCGCGTCCCGCGTCGCTCGGCGGCCGAGTAGCCGTGATTGCCCTCGAATTCGAGGCCGCGGACGAAGACGCAATCGGAGTCCATGGCCGAACCCTAGTACAATCGGCGCATGCGCGCGCTGAGCGTGATCGTCGTCGCGGGCTGCTGGACGACGCCGGTCGTGCAGGCGCCGGCGCCGCGACCGGACGACCACGAGCTCGTGATGACGAACGAGAGCTTCGGCACGCTCGACGCGAGCTCGCCGGGCACGCTCGCGTTCGTGCGCGAGCACTTTCCCGATTTCGACGTCCGCCCGCGCCGCGAAGACGCCGCGCTCGAGTACGCCGCGTTCGCCGGCAGCGACGAGCTGTTCCACGTCGTCGCCAACGACGATCTGTCGATCTTCAACATCCAAGCGACGAGCGCCAAGATCACGTCGCGCGTCCACGACTGGCGCGTCGGCGCCGCGTTTCACGACGCGCAGCTGATCACGAAGTGCGAGTGTTGGGGTGACAAGCCGACGTGCTTTCACCGCGGCGATCACGTCGCCGTCAACTTCGATCGACCGTGCGATGGCGTCGTCGGCGCGACCGATCGCCGCGATCTCGCCGCGCTCGACGGCCTCGTCACGCGCGAGCTGATCTGGAGCCCGAGCGGCTTCGGCGACAACAGCGAGACCGACGGTGTCGACGACGTACGCGTCGTCGAGCCGATCGACGGCAGCGACGACGACGACGGATTTTGAAGATCAATGCTCGTCGAGCAGCGCCGCCAAGCCATTCGGGTACAGCGGCGGACCGAGCGGATTCTGATCCGAGCGAAACGCTGCGCGTGTGACCCAGCGCGCGGTGCCAGCGACGCCGTTATCGCTGAATGCCATCTCGTCGCGCGCGTACAGTGACTCGTCGACGAGCCGCGCGGCGAACACCGCGACGATCTGATGACCCGCACGGCCGTCGCACGTGAACAGGTTCTCCAGAAATCCGAGCAACGCGACGCCGTCGAGCTGTACGCCGAGCTCCTCGTGCAGCTCGCGGCGAACCGCAACCTCGGCGGTCTCGCCGAATTCGATGCCGCCGCCGAGTGGGCGGTGATAGCGCTCGTGCGTCGCCGTATCGTAGCCGTCGTACACGAGCAGGGCGCCGTCGCTCGGACGCGCGATCACGGCGATCGCGATCACGCGGACGCGAGTCATCGCGACGTCTAAGCTTCGGCTTCGTCGCTCTCGAGCTCGTCTTTGACGCGCTGGAGCTTCTTCTTGATCATCTGGCGCTTCAGCGGGCCGACGAAATCGACCAGCAGCTTGCCGGTGAGATGATCGTTCTCGTGCAGCATGCAGCGCGCGAGCAGGCCTTCGCCTTCGAGCTCGAACATCTCGCCGTCGATGCCCATCGCGCGAAGCTTGGCGCGCATCGGTCGCTTGACCTTGATGTAGATCTCGGGGAACGACAGGCAGCCTTCTTCGCTGTCCTGCAGCTCGTCTGAGACTTCGAGCACTTCGGGATTGATGAACGCGATCGGTGGATCGGTCTCGGCCCGGCCGGCGAGCTTGGGCTCGACGACGAAGATCTTGCGCGTGTCGCCGATCTGCAGCGACGCCATGCCCAAGCCGTTCTCCGCGTACATCGAGTCGCACAGATCCTGGTAGAGCGCGCGCACCGTGTCATCGATCGCAGTGATCGGCTCGGTCGGCTCGCGGAGCCGAGCGTCGGGCCAGATCACGACCGGTCGAACCGCCATGGTGACCAACCTTAGCATGGCGTTGACAAGTTCGGAGCAGGGCGCCATACACGGCGCGACGGATGCCCAAAGCGACGATCGACCGGTATTCCGAGGCCCGTTTGCCGACGCCCCACGGCGAATTTCGCTGCGTGATCTACCGAACCGGGCGTACGGGCGATGCCGGCTCGACGGCGGTCGGGCTCGACCACGAAGAGCACGTCGCGATGGTGATGGGCGACGTGACGAAGCCGAGCGTGCTCGCGCGCGTGCACTCGTCGTGCTTCACCGGCGAGGTCCTCGGCAGCTTGCGTTGCGATTGCCGCGCGCAGCTCGATTCGGCGCTGCAGCGGATCGCCTCTGAAGGCCGCGGCGTCGTCGTCTATCTCGTGCAGGAGGGCCGCGGGATCGGCCTCGGCAACAAAGTTCGCGCGTATCACTTGCAGGACGAAGGGCTCGACACGGTCGAAGCGAACCTCGAGCTCGGCTTTGCCGCCGACTCGCGCAGCTACGAGCTGGCCGCGCAGATCTTGCGCGATCTCGGCGCGACCTCGGTGCGCCTGATGACGAACAACCCGGCGAAACGCGCCGGGCTCGAGCAGGCCGGCATCGCCGTCGCCGCGCTCGAGCCGCATCACGCGGGTGCGACGGCGGAGAACGCCGGCTACCTCGACACCAAGCGAGCGAAGCTCGGCCACTTGCCGTAGGAAAATTGCATGGCGCTTAACGAAGACACTGTGAGGACCGCGCTCGCGACGGTTCTCGATCCCGCGTTCGAAAAAGACATCGTCAGCTTCCGGATCTTGCGCATGTTCGAGATCCAAGGCGACGACGTGCTCGTGCGCTTGGATATTCCGACGCACGCGTATCCGGTCGTGATGCGCCGCGAGCTGCAAACGCGGATCGAACAAGCGGTGATCGCGGTGGGCGCGAAGCGCGTGACCGTGATCGCCGACGTGTCGACCGCGTATCAACCGGCGCCGTCCGACAAGGCCGTGTTGAAGGGCCCGAAGAACGTCATCGCGGTCGCGGCGGGCAAAGGTGGCGTCGGCAAGTCGACGGTCGCGGTGAACCTCGCGCTCGCGCTCGTGAAGCACGGCGCGCGCGTCGGCCTGCTCGATGCCGACGTGTTCGGCCCGTCGATCCCGACGATGCTCGGCGCGCCCGAGGTGCCGGCGCAGGCGTCGAAAGATTCGCGGATCATTCCGGCGAAGATGCAGGGCCTCTCCGTGGTGTCGGTCGGCTTCTTCGTCGACAAGGACGAAGCCGTCGTGTGGCGCGGCCCGATGGTGCACCGCCTGCTGCAGCAGTTCCTCGGCGACGTCGATTGGGGCGAGCTCGACTACCTCGTCTGCGATCTGCCGCCGGGCACCGGCGACGTCCAGCTGTCGCTGTCGCAGCTGATCCCGATCGCGGGCGCGGTGATGGTGACCACGCCGCAAGAGGTCTCGATCGTCGATGTCGTCAAAGGCATCGCGATGTTCGAGAAGGTCGAGATTCCGATCCTCGGCATCGTCGAGAACATGAGCAGCTACACGTGCCCGGCGTGCGGCCACGTCGACGAGATCTTCAGCCACGGCGGCGGCAAGCGGCTCGCGCAGGAGATCGGCACGAAGTTCTTCGGCGAGATTCCGATCGACACGCGGATCCGGTTCGGCGGCGATGCCGGCGTGCCGGTCATCGTGGCGAGCCCGGATTCCGAGAACGCGCACCGCTTCATGCAGCTCGCGACGAACGCGGCGCTCGAGGTCGCGCGCGCCGTGCTGTCGAAGCCCAAGCGGTCGCCGCGGCTCGCCGTGATCAAATAGCTCCTCCGGAGTGCTGAAAGCTGCGGCACTGCGACGCGCGCGTCGCGCCGTTTCGTTAGGCTGCGATCGTTTTGGGGGGAAGCGCGCTGCTCGAGCTCGCGGATATCGATCGCGCGATCGCGGCCGGCGATCCCGAGCTCGGTGCGTCGATCGTTCGCTACCTCGCGCAGCCCGATCCCGAGCCGGGCCGACCCGAGCTCGATCCGAGCTACGAGGCCGACGACGACTCCGCCCACGACGTCGACGTGCCGACCGGCGCGTTCACGTCGGCGAAGCTGCGCGAGACCATCAACCGCCTCGGCGGCGCGATGACCGGAACCGAGAAGAAGCTCGCGCGGCGCGAGGTGTTCGCCGCCGCCGAAGCGTCGCCGTTCGCGCCACCGCGGCTGCGCCTCGGCAAGCGGCTCGTCGCGATGTACGAGCGCGGCACGCCGGCCGATCGCGCCGCATTGCTCCACGTGTTCGCGCACGGCGAGCTCAAGTGGGGCAGCTGGTTCGCCGCAAAGGCGATCTACAAGCTCGCCGAGGCGCGCCACGACGCCGCGCTGTTCGGCGTGCTCGCGTATCGATTCGACGTGCTGCGCCAGCAGCCGACGCCGGAGATCAAGAACCCGACGAAGCTGTACATGCGCAAGCGCGCGTGGCGCTACTTGCGCCAGCTCGGCCGCGCCGTGCCCGAGGCGTACGCGACGTTCGCGATCGAGACGCTGCGCCACTATCCGGAGAGCGGCGTCGGCGACGTCTGGGTCGCGGCGCACATCGTCGCCCACGGCGCGATGAGCTGGGCGCGCGACGGCGTGCGATTTGCCGTCAACGACATCGCGCAGCGCGCGTATCCCGAGGCGTGGAAGCTGTCGCCCGCGCCGCTGTTGCGCTTGCTCGAAGCCGCGCAGAACGATCTGGTCTGCACGTTCGCGATCCTCTCGCTACGTGGCGACCATCCGCTCGCGCTGCGCGCCGTCGAGCCGGCGTGGCTCGCGCTGCTCGGCCGCCGCCCGCTGCCGGCGATCCACACGTTCGTCGTCCAGCTGCTGCGCGAGAGCCCCGACTTTCATCAGAGCAAGCTGCGCGCGCTCGGCTTGCACGACGTCGTGCTCGGCTTCTTGCGATCGGGCTCGGTCGAGGCGCGCACGTACGCGCTCGAGTACGCCGCGGCGCACGCGCCCGATATCGCGATCGCCGAGCTCGTGTCGCTCGTGGTCGAAGCGGCCAACGACGTGCGCGCGTTCGCGGCCGCGCGACTCGAAGCGATGACGCCGCAACAGCTCGGCATCGCGAACCTGTGCCTGTTGCTCGACCGCCCGACGGCGCCGTGGGCCGCCGCGAAGCTCGCGCAGGGGTTTACGCCGCGCGATCTCGACGTCCAGACGTTCGTCGAGACGGCGCTGCGCGGCACCGCGCTCTACAACGCGCTCGTCAAGTTCGTCAACGACAAGCAGAGCTCGATCCCGGCGGCGTACTTGACCGCGTTCCTCGACGATCCGCGCTCGGCCGCGTATCAGCTGCGCCCGATCGTCGCCGCGATGATGACCGACCTCGGCAAGCGCAGCGCGCGCGACATCGGCGTCGCGTGGATCCAGCGCTCGCTCGAAGATCCGCAGCGCACGCAGGTCGTCGCGAAGTGGCTCGAGGCCGGCATGCTCGCCGGCAGCGACCTCGACGTGGCGTGGCTGCAAGCGCTCGTCGCGAAGCCGCGGCTGCGCCCGATCGCGCTGCGCGTGCTCGGCGATCGCCGACTCGTCGAGCCCGCGCGCGTCGGCCTCGCGTGGTT
>DASXEF010000034.1:0-10283 GCA_036490255.1 Kofleriaceae bacterium | reverse complement strand
CTGACGCCGCAGACCGGCTCGGATGGCTCCGCCGGATCTGCGATCGGTTCGGGCTCGGGCGCGTGAGGTTGCCGGATCTGCCGCGCTGGGTCGAGGCCAACGCGATCGCAGACGATCCGAACGGCTGGAGCAAACCGATCGGCGACGGCTTCGCGCTCGGTCACGACGCTGCGCGCTTGATCGTGATCGGCGGCGCGGCCGATGCGGTGAGCGTCGCGGCGCTCGCGGCGGCGCGGCCGGATCACGCGTTGCTCGTCGCGATCGAGCGCGCCGATCTCGCGATCGCGACGGGACGCGGCTACGAGCGCGCGTGGATCCACACGCTGGCGGATCCCGACGAGCTGCCCGACGATTCCGGCGCCGTCGCGATCGACAGCGTGCCGCAGCTCGCCGATGCCGCGCTCGCGACGGAGCTCGCGTGGGCGCTCGATCGCGGCCCGGTCTACACGGCGTGGCTCGACGGCGCGCCGGCGAGCTTCGCATTCGCGCCGTGGCGCAGCGCGATGTGGTTCGACGTCTCGGTCGATACGTTGCCGCACGCGCGCCAGCTCGGGCTCGGCGCGATCGTCGCCGCGGCGATGATCCGCAGCGAACGCGCGCACGGTCGCGAGCCGGTGTGGGGTGCGAACGAGAGCAATGTGGCCTCGCTCGCGCTCGCCGAACGGCTCGGCTTCGAGCAAGTCGATGCGTTGTGGGTATGCGCGCCGCAGTCCTGACGCTGCTGCTGGTCGCGAGCAGCGCACGCGCCGAGCCGAGCGATACGACGCTCGTGCTCGTCGGTGCGGGCATGGCGATTCCCGATTACGTCGCCGGCGTTTCGCTGCACGAGAGCTCGCACGCGCTCGCCGCGATCTTGCTCGGCGCGCATGTCGACACGCTGCACGTGTTTCCACCGGGCGTCGACCCGCAAGCTCGCGTGTTTCGCTTCGGCTGGACCTATGTTCACGGCCTGAAGACGCAGCGCGACACCGAGCTGTTTTTATTAGCGCCGAAATTCACCGATGCGATCTTGCTCGGCGGTTTTGCGGCGCTCGTGTTCACGAGCGCGTGGCCGTCGAACAAGTACGGCGAGCTCGCGCTGACAGTCGCGGCGACTGGGCTGTGGGTCGATTTTGCCAAGGACGTCGTCGTGGTTTCCCCGCAGGACGACGTCGTGCGCGTGCTCCACATGTGGTGCGCCGACACGATCGCAGCGCGCGCGGTCTACGCCGTGCTCGATCTCGGCCTCGCGCTGATCGTGGCGAAGGGCTACGAGCGCACGTTCACTCGCGACGCGCCGGCGATGGCGATGCCGCTATTTCGCACGGCGTTCTAACGGCAGCGTGCGCAGGCGCGCGCTTCAGCGGTGATCGGCACGGTCGCGTGATCGGCAAGCATCTTGCTCGATGGTAAGCCGCATGCGGAACGCTCCGGGAACTTGCCGTGTCGTCGCGTTCGCCCGCGCGTGGACTCCCGAGACCGCCGATCCCGGCGAGCTCCAAAAGATCCGCGCGCACCTGCGCGGGCTCGCAGCCGAGCTCATCTTCGTCTCCGATCGCGGCACGTGGCTGTGCCGGCCCGACGACGAGCTCGTCGAGCTCGAGCCGCTGAGCCGCGAGAAGTTTCGCGTCGACGACGACGAAGACGGCGTGTTCGTGATCGAGCCGAACGGCGCCGTGCGATTCGCGCACTGCCAGCGCACGCCGATCCACGCGACGATCGCATCGGCGCTGGCGTCGGCGACCGACGTGATGCTCGCCGAGGCGCCGCTGCACTTCACGCGGCGCGCGTGGCTGACGACGTGCGTGGTCTCGGGCTTCGCGCTCGCGGTGTTGTCGGCGTGCAAGCAGAAGCCGAGCCGCGAGCAACAGCCGATGCCCGAAGCGATGAAGCCGGTCGCGAGCGAGCTCGACATCGTGCTCGACGTCAACGGCGTCAAGCATCCGCTGCGGATCGCGCCGCGCGTATCGCTGCTCGATGCGCTGCGCGAGCGGCTCGGGCTGACCGGCACCAAGAAGGGCTGCGACGCCGGGCAATGTGGCGCGTGCACCGTGCACGTGAACGGCAAGCGCGTGCTGTCGTGCCTGACGCTCGCCGCGTCGGTGCAGGGCAAGTCGATCACCACGATCGAAGGCTTGGCGCAGCACGGTCAGTTGCATCCGCTCCAGCAGGCATTCGTCAACCACGACGGCATGCAGTGCGGATTCTGCACGTCGGGACAGATCATGAGTGGCGCCGCGATCCTCGCCGAGCATCGCGCGAGCGACGACGACGCGATCCGCGAGCAGATGAGCGGCAACATCTGTCGCTGCGGCGCGTATCCGAACATCTTGGCGGCGATCAAAGCCGCGAAAACGAGCATCGCGTGAACGCGTTCGAGTACATCCGGCCGGTCGACGAAGCCGATGCGTTGCGCGCGCTCGCCGAGCCCGACACGGCGGCGCTCGCCGGTGGCACGACACTGGTCGATCTGATGCGGCTGTCGGTGATGCAGCCCAAGCGCGTCGTCGATCTCGGCGAATTGAAGCTCGACGCGATCGAGGTCAACGGCAACGCGATCACGATCGGCGCGCTCGCGACCAACACCGCGGTCGCGGATCACCCCGCGATCAAGGCGCGATTCCCGGCGCTCGCGGAGGCGATCGATGCGGGCGCGTCGGGCCAGATCCGCAACATGGCCAGCGTCGGCGGAAATCTATTGCAACGGACGCGCTGCACGTATTTCCGCGACACCGCATCGCCGTGCAACAAGCGCGAGCCCGGCTCCGGTTGCTCCGCGATCGACGGCTACACCCGCATGCACGCCGTGATCGGCGGCTCGCGCGACTGCATCGCGGTGCATCCGTCGGATATGTGCGTGGCGCTGTTGGCGCTCGACGCGGTGATCCACGTCAAGAGCGCAGCCGGCGGCGAGCGCGTGCTGCCGTTCGTCGATCTGCACACCCTGCCCGCCGACAAGCCGCAGATCGAGACCACGCTGCAGCCCGGCGAGCTGATCACGAGCGTCGAGCTGCGCGACAGCGGGTTCAGCAAACATTCGCGCTACGTCAAGGTTCGCGATCGCGCGTCGTTCGCGTTCGCGCTCGCATCGGCGGCGGTCGCCCTCGACGTCCGCGGCGGCATCATCGCGGCCGCGCGCGTCGCACTCGGCGGCGTCGCGACCAAGCCGTGGCGCGAGCACGACGTCGAAGCGCAGCTCGTCGGCAAACACATCAGCAAGGACGGATTCGCCGGCGCCGCGGCGGTCGCGTTGCGCGGCGCGGAGCCACGACCCGACAACGCGTTCAAGCTCGAGCTCGCGAAGCGCGTGATCGCGCGCGCGCTCGAGCTCGCCGGAGGGTTGTCGTGAAGCCGAGTGTCGGCACGCCGATCGATCGCGTCGACGCGATCAAGAAGGTCACCGGCGCGGCCACCTATGCCGCCGACACCGAGGTCACGAAGGTCGCGCACGCCGTGATCGCGACGAGTGGCATCGGCAAGGGCACGATCGCGGCGCTCGACATCGACGCGGCTCGCAAGCAGCCCGGCGTGCTCGCCGTGATCACGCACGCGAACGCGCCCCAACTCCACATCGACAAGCACGGCAACGCGCCGAACGAGCGGGTGCTCCAGCTGCTGCAGGACGACGTGGTCCATTACAACGATCAGCCGATCGCCGTCGTCGTCGCCGATACGCTCGAGCGTGCGCAGCAAGCCGCCGCGATGTTGACGCCGCGGTTCAAGCCCACGCCGGTGCTGGCGACGCTCGAGCAAGGGCTCGGCAGCGCGCACGCGCCGAAGGGCATGAACCACGGCTCGCCCGATAGCTCGCGCGGCAGCTTCGACGTCGGCATTGCGGCGGCGCAGCACGTCGTCGACGCAACCTACACGACGCCGAACGAGAACCACAACCCGATGGAGCCGCACGCGACGATCGCGGTGTGGAGCGGCAGCGATCGGATCACGCTCTACGACTCGACGCAGGGCATCTTCGGCGTTCGTCAGCGCATCGCCGAGATCTTCGGCATCCCGAAAGACAACGTGCGCGTGATCGATCAGTTCGTCGGCGGTGGGTTCGGCTGCAAGGGCACGCCGTGGTCGCACGTCGCGTTGTGCGCGCTCGCGGCGCGCGTGGTCAATCGCCCGGTCAAGCTCGCGATCACGCGGCCGCAGATGTTCTCGCTGGTCGGCCATCGCCCGCACACGGTGCAGCACATGCGGCTCGGCGCCGATCCGCAGGGCAAGCTGATCGCGATCGAGCACGCGGTGACGTCCGAGACGTCGATGATCGACGAGTTCGTCGAGCCGTCGGCGCTGCAGACGCGGATGTTGTACGCGTGCCCGAACGTGATCACGTCGCACCGGCTGGTCAGCGTCGATGCGCCGACGCCGACGTTCATGCGCGCGCCGGGCGAATCGTCGGGCACGTTCGCGATCGAATCGGCGATGGACGAGCTCAGCTATGTCGTCGGCATCGATCCGCTCGAGCTGCGGCTGCGCAACTACGCGGACAAAGACGAGCAAGAGAACAAGCCGTTCTCGAGCAAGTCGCTGCGGCAATGCTACGCGCAAGCCGCCGCGAAGTTCGGCTGGAACAAGCGCGCGCCGAAGCCGCGCTCGATGCGCGACGGCCACGAGCTCGTCGGCTACGGCATGGCGACCGCGACGTATCCCGCGAATCAGTGGCCGGCGAGCGCGCGCGCGACGCGGCGGCCCGACGGCACGTACCTCGTGCAATGCGGCACGCAGGATCTCGGCACCGGCACGTACACGGTGATGACGCAGGTCGCCGCCGACGAGCTCGGCGTCGCGGCCGACGCCGTCACGTTCGAGCTCGGCGACACCGCATTTCCCGAAGCGCCGGTCTCGGGCGGCTCGACGACGGCATCGTCGGTCGGCCCCGCCGTGAAAGCCGCGTGCGCGGCGCTCAAGCTCAAGCTCGCTGGAATGACGCCGGCCGAGAAGGCGCAACCGGTGACGGCCGAGGCGACGAGCGAAGTCTCGCCGCAGCGCAAGCAGTTCTCGCTGCACTCGTTCGGCGCGGACTTCGTCGAGGTTCGCGTCGACGAGCAGCTCGGCACGATCCGCGTCGCGCGCGTCGTCGCCGCGTTCGCAGCCGGCAAGATCTTGAATCCGAAAACCGCGAACAACCAGTTCGTCGGCGGCATCGTGTGGGGCATCGGCATGGCGCTGCAGGAGCACACGATTCGCGATCGCCGCACCGGCCGCATCGTCACGCGCGACCTCGCCGACTATCACGTGCCGGTCAACGCCGACATTCCGGCGATCGACGTGATCTCGATCGACGAGGTCGATCCGCACGTCAACGCGCTCGGCACGAAGGGCATCGGCGAGATCGGGATCACCGGCATCACCGCGGCGATCGCGAACGCCGTCTATCACGCGACCGGCAAGCGCGTTCGAGACTTGCCGATCACCCTCGACAAGGTCCTCGCATGATCGCCACCACGATTCTCGCCGCCGGCGATTCCCGCCATCACGGTCAACCCAAGCAGCTCGTGCCGTGCCGCGGCACGACGCTGATCAAAGCGATCGC
Source organism: Kofleriaceae bacterium (assembly GCA_036490255.1). GTDB lineage: Bacteria > Myxococcota_A > Polyangia > Haliangiales > Haliangiaceae > JABFXX01. The sequence continues at coordinate 4,768 of DASXEF010000034.1, read as the reverse complement.
GTGCGAGGTCTGCGCGTCGACGTGCGAGCACGCGGCCGTCGTGCTCGGCGCGCACGCGGATCTGATCGCGCCGGAGCTCGCCGGCATCGCGATCGCGCCGCTCGCGAACCCGCCGTGGGCGACGCACGTCGCGTCGCAGCTGCGCGTCGCGATCGATTGGGCGCGGCAACGCGGCGCCGCGGCGCTCGCGATCGTCGGCTGCGATCAGCCGCGCATCACCGCGAAGCATCTCGACCGGCTTTACGCGTCGTGGCGAAGCACCGGTCGCTCGGTCGCGTCGCGCTACTCGGGCATGCTCGGCTTGCCGGCGGTGATCGACGCGCGCGACTTCGACGCGCTGCTCGACGCCGGGCTACCGATGGTGGTCGACCGCGCCGCGGCGGTGGCGTGGCCCGACGGCGCGTTCGATTCGACGCCGGTCTCGCTCGCCGACGTCATTCGACGCCGTATTTCTTGAGCTTGTCGTAGAGCGTGCGTTCGCCGATGCCGAGCAGCTCGGCGGCTTTGCGGCGATTGCCGCTGACGTGCTCGAGCGCGGCCAAGATCGCGTCGTGCTCGAGATCCGCGAGCGGCCGAATTCCAGTGGGCTTCGCGCTCGACGACGAGGTCGGCTCGTCGAGCCAGATGTGCGTCGCGTCGATCACGTTGCCATCGGCGAGGATCGCGGCGCGCTCGAGCGCGTTCGCGAGCTCGCGCACGTTGCCGCGCCACGGCGACGCGAGCAAGCGCTGCTCGGCGGCCGGCGTCAGGTGCGGCACGCTGCGACCGAGATCGCCGGCGACGCGATGCAACAGGTTCTTCGCGATCGGGATCAGATCGCTCTTGCGCTCGCGCAGCGGCGGCAACTTGATCGGAAACACCGCGAGCCGGTGATACAGATCCTCGCGAAACGTGCCCGCATCGATCATCGCGCGCAGATCGCGATTGGTCGCGGCGACCCAGCGGACGTCGACCTCGAGCGTGCGCGAGCCACCGACGCGCTCGAATCGGCGCTCCTGCAGCACGCGCAACAGCTTTGCCTGGAGCTCGGCCTTGAGCTCGCCGACCTCGTCGAGAAAGAACGTGCCGCCGTCGGCGAGCTCGAGCCGGCCGCGCTTGCGTTCCGTGGCGCCGGTGAACGCGCCCTTTTCGTGGCCGAACAATTCGCTCTCGAGCAACGTCTCGCTGAGGGCGGCGCAGTTGATCGCCATGAACGGCTTGCCCGCGCGCGCGCCGAGCTCGTGCAGCGTGCGCGCGGCGACCTCTTTGCCGGTGCCACTCTCGCCGAGCAGCAACACGGTCGCCGACGTCCTCGCGACCTTGTCGATCGCGACGATCACCGGCTTCATCGCCGGATCGCCGTACGTCAGCGGCGGCCCTTTCTGGATCGCCGTGCTCTCGGCGCGATCGCGCAGGCCGCGATGCTCGGCGGCGCGCTGGACGAGCAAGCGCAGCTCGTCGGGGCCGGATAACGGCTTTTGCAGATACTCGAACGCGCCGAGCTTCATCGCCTCGACCGCGGTATCGACCGTGCCGTGCGCCGTCATCACGATCACTTCGATCTCGGGCTGCTCTGCGCGGATCTTGCGCAACAGCTGCATGCCGTCCATGCCGGGCATCTTGAGATCGGTGATGACGACGTCGAAGCCGCGCTCGTCGAGCAGCTTCGCCGCCGCGCGACCGTCGGCGGCTTTGACGATGTCGTGATTGTCGAGCTCGAGCGCGTCGCCGACGAACTCGCGCAGACCTGGTTCGTCGTCGGCGACGAGGATGCGTGCCATGTCATGCCTCCGGAATCTCGATGCGGAACCGCGCGCCTGGATCGCTGTCTAATACCGCGATCGTGCCACCGTGGAGCTCGACCATGCGCTTCGCGATGGCGAGCCCGAGCCCGGTGCCGCGCGTCTTGCCGGTGAAGAACGGCTCGAAGATCTTGTCGCGATCCGCGGCGGGCACGCCCGGTCCGCGATCGATCACTTCGAGCACGAGCCGGCCGCGCTCGGTGAAGACGCGCACGAGCACCGGCGGCCCCGCGGCGACCGCGTTGTCGATCAGGTTCGCGAGCACCTCGCGGATGCGACCGGCGTCGAGCGACCACGCCGGCGGCGCGCCGCGATCGTCGATCTCGACATCGTTATCCGGCCGGCTTCGCTCCGCTCCTCCCGCCGGCCGGCGGTCATTCGCGGCGTCGCGCGCGATCGCGGCCGGCGACACCGGCGCGCGCTGGAGCTGGCCGGTGCGCACGAACGCGAGCAGATCCTGCATCAGCTTCTCGAGCCGCACGGCTTCGTCGACGACCCGATCGGCTTTGGCCCGCGGTTTATCGCCGGCCGGCAGCGTCGCCGCGAGCAGCTGCGCATTGCCCTTGAGCGACGCGAGCGGATTCTTCATCTCGTGCGCGAGCACCGCCGACATCTCGCCGAGGCTGGCGAGCCGTTTCTCGCGCTCGCGACCGGCGAGCTCGGCGCTGCGGCGCAATTCGCGCCGCGTCAGCCCGATCGCGACGCCGAGCAGCGTGAGCGCCGCGAGCGCGACCACGACGAACGTGCGGCGCGCCGACGCGCGCAACGCGGCGGCTTCGATCGGCGCGACCTCGAGCGCGACGTATTGCAGGCGCGGCCCGCGCCCGCCGAAGCCGCGCTTGAAGTTGATGTGCCAGTCGATCCGCACGCGGTTCTTGACGTGCTGGATGTCGCGCGGCTTGCGCTCGAAGTACGGCGGCGCGGTGCCGACCGGTGTGCCGTACGCCGACGCGATGCGACCGCGACCGTCGAGCAGCGCGAGATACGTCAGGCCCTTGTCGGCGTGATCGTGGCCGATCCGATCGATATCGTCGGGCGACGGCTCGCCGCTGAGATCCGCGATGTCGTTGCGTACCGACTGCGCGACGTCGAGCGCCTGGCCTTCGCTCGCCGCCGATAGCGCGGTCGCGACCGTGCGAGTCGTTGCCCACGTCGTCGCGACGAGCGCAGCCGCAACCAGCACGATCGCGAGTGCGAGCGGCGGGAAGCGGCGAAAGCTCAGCACGGAACGTCAGCGTAGCTCAGGGCTGGTTGCCATTGCCGCCCCGCTGCCCCTTGAACATGCCCCGCGGATGGAACAAGCGCGCCTGCTGGAACTCCTCGAACGACAGCTGGCCGTCGCCGTTGACGTCGAGGCGCTTGAACATTTTCTCGGCGCGGGCTTCGCGCATCGCGACGAGCTCGTTCTTCTCGAGCTTGCCGTCGTGGTTGGCGTCCCACTTCGCGAGCATCTTGGCGCGGTGCGTTTCGCGCTTCGCCCGGAAGTCGGCGCGCATCGCCGCTTTCTCGTTGGCATCCAGCACGCCGTCGCCGTTGGTGTCGTACTTCTGGATCACCTGCTCGCGAATCGGTTGATCGGGAGCCGCCGCGGGTTGCGCCGCCGCGAGACCGATGCCGCCGGCGACCAGCGAGCCACACACTAAGAGAGCCATCTTCGTCTTCGTCAACATCACATCCTCCTGAGCGAGGGCTATTGCGGCCGACGTGCCAGGGCTAAGCGCGCGATCTTTCGTGGTGATCTCGCGCGAAGCCTGCGAGTTCCGCAGACGGGCTGCAAAAACCGCCGTACGCTCGACGGGTGCTCTTCCACCTCACGACTCGCGCCGCCTGGCAGCGCGCCGTCGCGGTCGGCGACTACGTCACGCCGTCACTCGAGGATGAAGGCTTCATTCACCTGTCGACCGAGACGCAATGGCCCGGCGTTCGCGCGCGGCTCTATGCCGACGTCGCCGACCTCGTGCTGCTCGTGATCGATCCGGTCCGGCTGCGCAACGAGATCAAGTTCGAGCTCGCCGACGGCGATCACTATCCGCACTTGTACGGCCCACTCGAAGTCGGCGCGGTGATCGAAGTTCGCGAGCTGTGAACGCTCGCGTTCGGCTCGAGCCGCTCGTACCCGGCCACGCCGCGGTCGTGTTCGACGAGCTGCAAGACCGCGCGCTCTACGTGTACATCCCCGACGAGCCACCGGCGTCCGTCGCCGATCTCGCCGCGCGCTACGAGCGCTACACGACCGGCGCGCCGCCGGGCGAGCGCTGGCTGAACTGGATCGCGTTCGCCGGCGACGTGCCGGTCGGTCACGTCCAAGCGACGGTCCATGCCGATCGCGCCGTCGTCGCGTGGCTGATCTTTCCGCGCTATTGGCGGCGCGGCTACGGCGTCGCCGTGGTGCACGCGATGCTCGACGAGCTCGGCGACGTTCGCGCGGTCGCGTCGATCGATCCGCGCAACGCGGCGTCGCTCGCGCTCGCGCGCAGCGTCGGGTTCGTCAAGGTCGGCGTGCGCGACGACGGCGATGTGATCTTCGAACGCGTGCTCGCCGAGCCGACCGGCTATCGCGGCGCGCGCGCCGTGCTGCTCGTGCCCGAGCTCGCGCAGCGAGCGACGACCGACGATGACGCGCTCGAGCTCCTCGGCGATGCGCTCGGCGATTTCGACGGCATCCCCGATTCGAGCGAGTATTCGCTCGACGGCGTCACCGTCGCCAAGCTCGCCGCAGATGCACTGGTCGCGCTCGGTGCGCGTGGCGAGCGCACGCTGGCGAGTCGGCTGAGCACGCCCGCGTGCGTGATGGCGATCCGCGCGATCGCGTCGCTGCCGGCGCCGTCGCAGGTAACACGCGACGCGCTCGTGCACATCGCCGAGCCGCCGTCGCAGATCTGGGACGACATCGCGCGGCTCGTCGGCACGCTCGCGATCGACCCGTTGCCGCTGCTCGACGATCCGACCACGCGCGCGGTCGGCCTCATCAGCGCCGCGCCCGGATC
>DASXEF010000025.1:0-5394 GCA_036490255.1 Kofleriaceae bacterium | reverse complement strand
CGCGATCGTGATCGTGCATCGCCTTGGCAGTCGCGTTGACGATGCCGAGGTTGTCGACGATCGCGCCCGTGCTCGCCTCGAGCGCGATGCCGAACAACCGCACGCGGCCCGACGCGCGCAGCGTGATGCGTTTCGTGCCGGCCGGCACGCTCGCGCGCGCGAACCTGCTCGCCTTGTCGTCGCCGCGCGTCGCGACCGTCGCGATCGACACGCGATCGGCGACGAGCTCGAAGCCGCCGCCGTGGGGCTCCGCCAGATAGTGCACGTCGACGCTGTCGATCGCGCTCGTGGGGACGAGCTCGATCGTGCCGCCGCGATCGGTTTCGGCGCTGCCGCCGAGCCCGAGCAGCTTGTCGGGCGGCACCAAGCCGGCGATGCCGTGCACGCTCCACTCGTCGGACGCCGTGCGCCGGCACGCGCGATGCGCGCAATACGGATGCGGCGGTGCGGCGAACACGAAGCCCGGACCGCCGTTGCCGAGCGTGGCGGCGAGCGCGGTGCGCAGATCGTGCGTCATGTGATCGTCGGCGGTCAGCGAATCGCCGAACCACGAGATCCGCAGCGGACGATCCGCGCGCGTATGCACCGACGCGAGCGCGTCGGCTTCATCGAGCGTTGCGGCGTCCACCGCCACCCATGTTACATCAGCTCGCCGTTGCGCTTGCGGATCTGGAACTCGACGCGCCGGTTCTTCGTCCACGCGGCTTCGTTGTGCGCCGGATCGAGCGGCATCGTCTCGCCGTAGCCGGTCGAGGTCAGCCGATTCGCGTCGATGCCTTTGCCGACCAGGTAGGTCACGACCGCGGCGGCGCGGCGATCGGACAGATCCAAGTTGTACGCGTCGTCGCCGCGTTCGTCGGTGTGACCGCGAACTTCGACGAGCTCGATGTCGGGGTTGTCGCGCAGCGCGAGCGCGACCGCATCCAAGATCGGATACGACCGGGTCTGGATGATCGCCTTGTCGAACTCGAACTCGATCGACTTGAGGATCACGATGTCGGTTTTGCCGACGATGACCGCCGCGCGATCGGGACAGTCGGTATCGTCTTGCGGGTTGCTATGCGTGCAGCCCGGCAAGTTGTCGGGAACGATCGGCGACTCGTCGATCTCGGGCGGCGGCGGATCGTCTTGCTTGACGACCTGCGCGCGAATCGGCTCGTCGGGCGAATCCGGGATGATCGCGCGCACCTGCGGCGCCGGCTTCGGCTCGAACACGATGCCGATCAGCGCGCGAAAATCCGGCGTGCCGTTCGCGCTCGCGTCTTCGGCGAGGCCGCGACCCGCGCCGAGCGACAAGTACGAGTTCTTGGCGAGGTAAAGCTTCAACCCGCCGAGCGCCTGGAGCTCGTGCGTCTGCGCGTCGTCGGCGAAGACCTCGCCGACCACTTCGAGCTTTTGCGGCACGATCGCGAATGCACCGGCGACGCCCGCCGGAAACTGCGTGCTCGCCGTCGCGTCCATCGCGAGCGTGCCGTGGCGAACGCCGCCGTTGACCGCGAAGCGCCAGCGCCCGACGTTCGCGTCGATCACGCCGCGCAGCTCCGGCGTCGTGCCGGTGTAGCCGAGCATCGGCGAGCTCGACGTCGGCACGTAGATGCTGCCGATCACGCCGAAGCCGATGTGACCGAGCTGCGCGACGTGCACCTTGAGGTGAAAGCCGGCATCGCCGATACCTTGCGTGTCGGTCGCTCCACTCGCGATCGAGATCGGCAGCGATGCACCGAGCTCGAGCGGGATGCCGAGCACGTGCAAGCCGAGCGCGCCGACGAGCGTCGCCGAAACCAGATCGTCCTCGCCCGGCACGCCGTGGCCCCAATCGAGCGAGCCGAGCCCGAACGACAGCTCCTCGTGACCGAGCGTGTCGGCGCCGTCGAGCGTGAGGTAACCGCGCGCGTCCATCGCCGGGTGCGATTCCTGTGCGGACGCGACTGCGCTGACGAGCAAACACGGCAAAACAATGGCCAGGCGTGGCATAGCGGTCCTTCCGCGGCGCGCATTGCTGCACGTCGCTTTCGATCACACTGTGCACGCCGATCTCGCGGCGGTTACTTCGCAGTCTTTTGCGACTTCACGGACTTGGCGGGCTTAATGATTTTCACACCACCGAGCCAGCCGCGAACCTCGGGCTCGAGCAGCTTGCGCGTCGCGATGCAGCGGTCGAGCGACTCGGTGAGCTGCACGATCAAGCGCGGCGCGCCGGGAATCTTCGCGAACGAATCCTTGATGAAGTTGGCGAGCTCGTCGCGACGCGCGGCATCGCAGTCGCGCGAGAACGTCGTCGCGAACGCGTAGATGCTCGTGCCCGTGTCGTCGATCGCGGGCAGTCGCTTGAGCAGCTCGGCTTGATGCGCTTTGAAGAACTTCTGACGCGTCGGCAGCGTCGACACGTCATCGCCGCGCGCGAGCATCCACATCGAATGGCGAAAGTCGATCGCGGGATCGAGCATCGCGTCCAACGCTTGCTCGAGCCGCTGCGGATCGCGAACGCCGGCGAGCGCGTTGAGCTCGACGCCGAGGCGCGTGTTGTCCTTCTCGGTCTTCGCGGTCTCGCGCACCGCAGCCTGCACTTCGGGGCTCGCGTCGACCGCGATGCGCAGCACGAGCTGGCGCGTCGCTTCCGCGAGGTCGCGCCAGTGCGCCGCGAGATCGACCGCTTGCTTGACGAGATCCGGATCGCGACCGACATACGCAGCTTGCTCGACGAGCGTCTCGCGCGCCAATTCGGTATCGAGATCGTCGCCGTCTTTCGGCAGCATGCCGACTTTTGTCGCGCCCGGGCCGAACGTCGAGCGTTCCCACGCCTCGAGCTTGCCGCGCTGATCGTTGTCGACGAAGCCGCGCACCGTGTCGGCGAGCTGCGCGACATCACCGATCGCGAAGTGCTCGCCCGACGCGAGCATCTTCGGCACGAACGACATCGCGAGCGCGAGCGGCAGCATCTGGCCGTGGTGCGCTTCGGTCGCGCTGGTCACGACATCGCCGAACACGACGATCCGCTCGGCCTGCGTCAGCGAGCTCCACGCTTCGTCGCGCAACGCGGTCGCTTGCTTGACCGTGAGATCGACGCGGTAGTAGCCGTGACCACCGGCATTCGGCGCGACCCAGCGCGGACATTGGCCGTCGAGCTCGAGCGTCGCGGTCGGCTGATCGACGAGCGTGCACGCCGGCGCTTTGCCGCCGTCGTACGTCATGCACACCGGCACGATCCACGGCTTCGTCGCGGTCGGCGGCGGCATGTCACCGACGTAGCGCGACTGCGCGATCTGCACGCGGGGCTTACCGCCGGTGCATTGCAGATCGAACGTCAGCTGCGGCAAGCCGGGCTGATCGAGGAACGTCGCGAACGCCGGCGCGACATCGCGTTTCGCCGCGTTGCCGATCGCTGCGATGAAGTCGGTCGACGTCGCGTTGCCGAACTGCTTCGCGGTCAAATAGTCGCGCACGCCGCGCTGGAACACGGCCGGCCCGACGAACCACTCGAACATGCGCAGCACCGACGCGCCTTTGTCGTAGGTGATGTCGTCGAACGAGTTGAGGATGTCGTCCTCGGTTTCGATCGACTGGCGGATCTTGCGCGCGGTGACGAGCGAGTCGGCGCGCTGCGCCTGATGGCGCATCTCCGCCTCGTAAAGCTCGAAGTGCCAGCTCGGCTCGAACTTCGCGGTGATCTTGGTCTCCATCCAGTTCGCGAAGCCTTCGTTGAGCCAGATGTCGTCCCACCACGAGGTCGTGACGAGATCGCCGAACCATTGATGCGCGAACTCGTGCGACGCGACGCCGATGTACTGAAGGCGATGCAGCCACGACGGCTTCTGCGGCTCGATCAGTAACAAGTTGCTCTGGAATGTGACGAGCCCGGCGTTCTCCATCGCGCCGAAGCCGCTCGTCGTCGGGATCGCGAGCGCGTCGAGCTTGCCGAACGCGTACGGAATGCCGAACCACTCCTCGAGCAAATCCAGAATCCGCGCGGTGTTCTGCGCGGCGTACGCGGCTTCGGCCGCGTGACCCTTCGGCACGATGATGCGCACCGGCACGTTCGACTTCGTCTTGCCCGCCGGTACGACGTCGAACGGCCCGATGCCGAACGCGACGAGGTAGCTCGGCAACGGCTTCGTCGTGGCGAACTCGTAGCGGTGCATGCCGTTGCCCAGATCCGAGTCGCGATCGGTCAGCGTGTTCGCGACCGCGATGTCGGCGCTCGGCACGTCGAGCGTCAGCGTCCACGGCGTTTTCGGATCGGGCTCGTCGAAGCACGGGAACACGCGGCGCGCGCCGATCGACTCGAACTGCGTGAACACGTACGAATTCTTGTCGGCGACTTCCTTGAACGCGCCGAGCGTGACGACCGGATCGATCTGGCCCGCGTACTCGAACGCGAGCTGGATCGCGCCGGGTTGCATCGGCGCGTCGGCGTGGATCTCGAGCAGCTCTTCGCCGCGTTGGGTCGCGGTGATCGCGATCGGCGCGCCGTTTTGCGTCGCCTTCGCCGATTTGATCGTCAGGTGATAGCCGTGCAACCAGATCGTGCTGGTCGCCTCGGCGAGCTTGCCGTCGATCTGGATCGCACCGTCGAACGTCGGCTTGTCGGGATCGATCGCGAGCCGCGCCGTGTAGCTCGTCGGCAAGAACGTGCGCGGCAGGCGCAGCTTGGGAACGTCGTCGGTCGGCGGCGGAACAGGCGCCGGCGCCGGCGCGACGACCACCGGTGTCGGCGGTTGCGGCGGCGGTGTAGATGCCGGGCACGCGGCCAACGCGATCGCGATCAACAGTGACAAGCGGCGCATGCCGCGGAGGTTATCACCCGGCGAGCTGCGCGCCGCAGCACTGCTTCCACTTGCGCATCGAGCCGCAGATGCACAGATCGTTGCGGCCCGGCTTCTGCGGTTTAATCCGAGCGACCTCGCGCGGCGACGGAAACGTCGTCGGTCGTTGCGCGCGGCCCAGCGCTTCGGCGGCTTCGAACTTCGCTGCGATCTCGTCGAGCTTCGTAGGCGTGAACCAATCGCGCGCCTCGGCCTCGAGCTTGCGCGCCATCGGGAAATACCGTTTCGGATGATGAATTTCGTCCCAGTGCGGCACCGCGCGATATCCGGGCGGCACGTCGACGAGCGCGTTGCCGCCGACGAAGCCGTACGTGCCGACGCTACGCGCCGGCAACAGCGTCCACGCGATGCCGAACAGGCGAAAGCCGACCGCTTCGATGCCGGTCCACGCGCGCGCTTCGTGCTCGTTGTACGGGTGCAGAAACGCCGCTTCGTCGACGCGGTCGACCGATTCGGGCACGCCGTACGGAACGCCCATCGGCGTGCCGTAGTTCGGCGCCGTCGGATCGCCGTTGACCGCGTGGATCAGTTCGTGGACGCAGAACCCGAGCAGCCGCGAGTGAATGCAGCC
>DASXEF010000019.1:0-4059 GCA_036490255.1 Kofleriaceae bacterium | reverse complement strand
GGCCGGTCGCGATGCCGTCGAACAGCGGGTCGACGATGCGCGCCGCGCCGTCGACGATGTCGAGCGGTGGATGAAAGCCATGCACGGCTTGTTTGCGCGCGGCGTGATGCGCCGGATCTTCGTCGGTGACCCAACCGGTGTCGACGGAGTTCATGTGGATGCCGTCGCGGACGTAATCCGCGGCGGACGTCCGCGTCATCATGTTGAGCGCGGCCTTCGCCATGTTCGTGTGCGGGTGCTTGTCGGTCTTCCAGCGGCGATAGAACTGGCCCTCCATCGCGCTGACGTTGACGACGTGCGCATCGCGGGTCGGCACCGCCGCGAGTAGCGGCCGCAAGCGCGCGTTGAGCACGAACGGCGCGACCGCGTTGACGAGGTGCACTTCGAGCAGCTCGGCGGTCGGCACTTCTGCGAGCGTCATGCGCCACGTGTTGAAGTCGCGCAGATCGACTTGCTGCAGATCTTGGTCGAGCCGGCCCTCGGGATAGAGATGATTGCCGCGCTCGAGATCGTCCGCGAGCAGCGGAACCTGCGAGAGAACCGCTGACTTCCACAAGCCGGTGGCAGCAATCGCATGCGTGCCGACGAGCCCGGCTTCGCCACCCGAGAGCGATAGGTTGCGCTCGAGCACGACGCGCTCGAACGCCGTGCGTGAGGGCTCGCTTTCCGCAGTGACCACGTGGTCGTACCAACCCGATGGTCGACGCACGGTCTGGCACGCGTTGTTGATGATGCAATCGAGCCGCGTTTGCGTTTGCAGCAAGTGCCGCGCGAGCAACTCGACGCTCGGCGTGTGGCGCAAGTCGATGCCGTAGACGTGCAGGTGGTGCATCCACTCGGCGCTGTCGGGCTCGCGCTCGAAGCGGCGGGCCGCATCGCGCGGGAAGCGCGTCGCAACGATCACGTCGGCGCCGGTGCGCAGCAGGATGATCGCGGCCTGGTAGCCGATCTTGACGCGTGCGCCGGTGACGAGCGCGACGCGGCCGCGCAGATCGGCCGTCTGCTCGCGCTTGGCGTAGTTGAACGCCGCGCACTCCGGGCACATCTGGTCGTAGAAGAAGTGCAGCTCGTGAAACTCGCGCTTGCACACGTAACACATGCGCGCGTTGTCGACGCGGGTGCTCGACTCCGGCTCGTCGCGGCGCGCTTCGGCGGCGGCCCAAATGTCGTCGCCGTCGTCGTCGCGAACGGGCGCATCCAACGCGCCGAACGTCGGCTTCGGCAGCGGCGTGCGAAACACCGGCTCGCGGCGCAACGCGCGAATGCCGAGCTGATCCAGCTTGTGGCGATCGGCTTCGCGGCGCTCGCGAAACTTCTGCCGCGTCAATGCCTTGCCCAGCGCCTTGCGCGAATACCGGTCGGGACGCGACAGCTCGCCGGCGGCCTTCGACACGCGAATCCGCAGCGGTTCGTCGAGGGCGGCGAGCTTCGTCAGATCGCCGGCAAGCTCTTCGAGCACCTCGAGCGCGGCGGCCACGCGGTCGCGTAAATCGTCGGACACGGCGGCGCACCCTACCCTCGAAATCGCGTTCGCAGTAGGGTCCGCCCGATGATCATCACGAAGCGCTTGATGGGCAAGGCGATCGCGACCTGGCTGGGACCGACCGGCGAGGCCGCGCGGCGCGCCGTCGCCGAGGTCAAGGAGCGCGTGACCGGCAACGCGAAGAAGCTCGAGCTCTACTTCGACATTGCCGATCCGTGGAGCTACCTGGCCGCACAAGCGACGAGCCGCTTGCTCGAGGCGTATCCGATCGAATTCGAGTTCCACGCGATCACGCCGCCGGCGAGCGACGTCGATCCGTTCCCGATCGCGCGCGCGAAGCACTCGGTCCGCGACGCGAAGCAGCTCGCGGATTTCTACGACCTCGACTTTCCCGGCAAGCGCGAAGTCGATCCGGGCAACGTGCGCGAAGTCGGCACGGTGCTCGTCCGCGAGCGAGCCGCCCGCGAACAGCTCGCGGCCGCGCTCGAGCTGTCACGGGCGATGTGGACCAACGACAAGAAGGAGCTCGCGAAGCTCGTCGGCAAGTGGGGCTCGGAATCGCACGGCACCGTCGCGCCGATCTTGAACGCGAGTTACGCGACGCTGCGCAAGCGCGGTCATTACATGGGCGCGATGCTCGCCTACGGCGGCGAGTGGTACTGGGGCATCGATCGCCTGCGTTATCTCGAAGCCGCGCTCGCGCGCGATACCGGCAAGCCGATCGCGAACGTCGTGCACGAGCGCCCGCTCGACGAGCGCGGCGCACTCGTGATCGCCGAGCCGGTCGCGAACAAGCCGGTCCAACCGCTGTCGTGCGAGCTGTGGTTTTCGTTTCGCTCGCCGTATTCGTATCTCGCGCTCGAGCAGATCGAAGCCGTGCTCGCGCCGTACTCGATCCCGCTGAAGCTGCGCGTCGTGCCGCCGCTCGTGCTGCGCGGCGCGAAGATGCCGAACACGAAGCAGATGTACATCGTGCGCGACGTCAAGCGCGAAGCCGATCGGCTCGGCATTCCGTTCGGCGAGCTCTGCGATCCGCTCGCGGGCGTCGACCGCGTGATCGCGCTCGCGTACTGGGCCGATCAGCGGGGCGCGCTGCTCCCGTTCGCGAAATCGGCGCTGCGCGGGATCTGGGCCGAAGCGCGCGACGTCGGCGAGTATGTCGACTTGCGCTTCATCGTCGAGCGCGCCGGCTTGTCGTGGGACGAAGCGCGCGCGGCGCTCGACAATCCCGAAGCGGTGAAATCGGCGCAGGCGGCGGCCACCGACATGGCGGTCTACAGCCTGTGGGGCGTGCCGTCGTTCAAGGTCGGCGACTTCATCGCGTGGGGCCAAGATCGCCTGCCGATGCTCGCCGACCGGCTGCGCCGCAACGCGGCGGTCTAGGTTCCGCACGATTCTGCGGGTCAGGCGCCGCACGTCCGTGGTTCGTGCGCAGCAAGAGTGAATGAAGAAGCGGGAGCTGAATGGACGCCGGCCGCCAGCAACTCCGCCGTAGGACAAGTGTCCATCGCCGTGTTATCCCTGGAATGGAGGGAACATGGCCGAGACCGATCATGCTGTCGTGAACCTCGTCGACGCGGGTGTGCCTGCCGACCAAGGCCTGTCCTCGCTCGGGCTGCTCATGCAGCTCGCCGGGCACGTGCTCGGCGCGTGCGCGGTGTTCATGTTCTCGCTGCTCCTGATCTCCGAAGGCTCGCGCGGCACGCCGACGCTGTGGTTGTTCGTGATCTTCGCGACCGGCTGCATGCGCTCGATGTTCCAGCTCGCGGCCGGCAAGCAGCTGCTCTACGGCGAGGCCGGCGTGGCCGGCAATCGACTCGGCGGCGTTCGTCGCTACGTGCGGTTCGCGCTCGTGCAATCGGTGTTCGCGATCGTGATCTTGCGGTTCCCGCTGCACGCGACGGGCATGGTCGCCGTCGCGTTCGGGCTCGGCGCCGCGGTGTGGCCGATCACGCTCGCGGTCGTGCTGCGCCTGCCGCGGTTCGCGCGCTTCGACGCCGATCTGCCGACGACCGAGGACAAAGGCTTCGAAGGCGCATCGATCTTGATGGCCATGTTCGGCCTCACGGCGGCGACTGCGACCGGGATCGTGCTGTGGGTGATGTTCCAGCTGCCTGGCAATCAGCTGCAGCACGGCACGAACGTGCTCATGCTGCTCGCCATCGCGATGCTGTTCGCGCGCGCGGTCATGCACGCGCACGCCGGGATCTCCGGGCTGCGCACGACGTCGCTCGATCACGCGGTCGAGCACGCGAACCGCTACGCGAACTTCGGCGTGATCACGGCGTTCTGTGCCGGCGGTGCACTGCTGCTGTTCGCGATGGCGGGCGGCATGCCGTTCATCGGGCTCGCGGTCGTGTGCGGCGCGTGCTGGCTCTTGCTCGCGTGGCCGATGATCGTGCGGCGGTTCTTCGCCGACCGTCAGTTTGCCGATCTGCTCGCCGGTGGCGCAGCACCGCTGCATCGCCGCGCACCGGATGCCGGCCTGACCTGGCTCGGTTGGTTCTTGTTCGCCGCGGCGGCGTGGAACGCGTCGTTCTTGCTGCCGAACTTCATGCTCTCGGCGCACGATCGCA
>DASXEF010000009.1:0-4558 GCA_036490255.1 Kofleriaceae bacterium | reverse complement strand
ACCTGCGGTTTCCCGAGCTGTACCGGACGCTCGTCAAAGACAAAGGCGCCGAGATCGTCGTGATCCCGGCCGCGTTCACCGCGCACACCGGTGCCGCGCACTGGCACGTGTTGATGCGCGCGCGCGCGATCGAAGATCAGGTGTGGATCGTCGCCGCCGCGCAGTGGGGCAAGCACAACGACAAGCGCGAGAGCTACGGCCACACGCTCGTCGTCGATCCGTGGGGCACGATCACCGGCGAGCTCGCCGAAGGCGACGGCGTGGTTTCCGCGATGCTCGACGGCGAGACGGTCGCGAAGCGGCGCGCGCAAATGCCCGTGTTGCGCCACGCGGTGATGTGGTGATGAAGGCGATCGCATTCGCGCTCGTGCTGGTCGGCCTGATCGCGTGCAAGCAAGCGGACGGCGGCAACTACAGCTGCTGGATGGGCAAGGTCTGCGAGGACTACTCGACGGAGTTGCCGATGCATGAAAAGGCGTGCAACGCCGTCGCCGGCGAGTGGGAGAAGCACACGTGCCCGAGCGAGAACGTGCTCGGCACGTGCGTGACGCAAGCCAAGCAGCCGCGGATCTATTACGGCGGCGCGGCGAACGCATACAACTCGGACACGGCGTCGGCGGCGTGCGAGCACGAGCTGCACGGCACGTGGACGAGCGTGAAGCCGTAGGTCTACTTCAAGCTCGCGCTGCCGGCCGAACCGGCGCCGGATCCGGCCGAGCCCACGGCCGGCGACCGGCGATGCTGGGCGCGCTCGACGGTCGCTTTGAGCTGTGATTCGTCGAGCCCACGCAGCGGAATCAGATCGCTGCCGATCGCGTTGCTGCCGGCCGCCGAGCCAGCCGGCTTCGCGGCCGAGCCGTCGAAGCCCATCACGAATGTCCCCACCGCCTTCGAGCACGGCTTGGTCAGCACGATCAGCGCGACCAAGAGGCCCAGCGTCATCGCGATGCGGAACAGCTCGACGCCGGAGAACTTCAAGCCGCGCCCGCGCGGCAGCTTCGGCACGGGCTCGCTGTCGCCGGAATCAGTCACGCGCGAGTTCTAGCACGGCGCGATTTCGAGATCTGCGAGCTCGAGCTCGGCGCTGCGCCTGCCCTGCCACGTCGAGACTTTCGGTACGAACGCGACGTCGATGCGCGCGCCGACCTCGACCGGGCGATCGCCGAGCGAAAACCCGATCGCGTCGCGCACGACGTGCTGATCGTCCTCGACGGTGAGCTTGAGGTGCGAGCCATCGCCGACGCGCCGCGCCGCAGTGACCGCGAGGTTGCGCGCGACCAAGATCGGCGGCGGGTTCTCTTGACCGAACGGGCCGAGCCCGGACAGCTCTTGCGCGAGCCGCTCGTCGACCTCGCCGAGCCGGACTTCGGCGTCGACGTCGAGGTGCGAGCTGATCGGGCCGGAGCCTTCGGCGAGCCGCGCGCACGCGTCGCCGAGCGCATCTTTGAGCGCCGCGACCGATTCCCGCGTGATCGTGAAGCCCGCGGCGGCGGCGTGACCGCCGTAGCGCTGCAGGCACGGCGCCGCTTCGGTGAGCGCCTTGTACAAGTTCACGCCACCGGTCGTGCGCGCCGAGCCACGGCCGATGCCGGCCGGATCGAGCCCGATCACGAACGCGGGCTTCTTGTACTTGTCGACGAGCTTCGCGGCGACGATGCCGACCACGCCGCTCGGCCAGCCTTCACCGGCGATCACGATCGCCGCGCCCGGATCGCTATCGCCGAGCTGCTCGAGCGCCTCGCCCATCACGCGATCTTGGATCGCGCGGCGCTCGGTGTTCGCGCTCTCGAGCACCGCGGCGCGCTCGCCGGCCGTGGCCGCATCGGCGAGCAGCAGCGACAGCGACGGCTCCGCGGCGCCGAGCCGACCCGGCGCGTTGATCCGCGGCGCGAGCTTCCACGCGACCGTGCGCGCGTCGATCTCGCGCTCGGGATCGACGCCCGCAGCGGCGAGCAATGCCGCGACGCCGGGCCGCACGCGCGTCTGCAGCCGGCGCAAGCCGAGCGACGTCAGGATGCGATTCTCGGCGGTGAGCGGCACCAGATCCGCGATCGTGCCGAGCGCGACGAGGTCGAGCAGCTCGCGCACATCCGGCTCGGGCCGCGAGCGAAACCAACCGCGATCGCGCAGCTCGGTGCGGACCGACGCGGAGACGTAGAAGGCGAGCCCGACCGACGCCATGCCGCGGAACGGAAACGTCGAGTCGGTGCGGAACGGATTGACCAGCGACTTCGCCGGATGCTCGGTGCCCGCCGCCGGCACCGTGTGGTGATCGACGACGATCACTTCGACACCGAGCGCGGCGCCGGCGTAGATCGCTTCGAGATCGCTCGTGCCGCAGTCGCCCGTGATCACAAGCGTGCACGCGCGGCGTGCAAAATCGGCCGCCGCGTCCGGCGTGAAGCCGTAGCCCGCATCGCGACGCGCGACCGCGACCTCGACGATGCCGCCGGCCGCGCGCAGGAACGATGCGAGCAGTGCCGCGGTGGTCACGCCATCGACGTCGTAGTCGCCGAACACGCCGATGCGCTCGCCGTTTTGCACAGCATCTGCGATGCGCTCGACCGCCGAGGCCAAACCCGCGAGCCCCGCAGGCGGCCGCAGCGCCGCGAGCCGCGGATCGATGAAGCCTTGGGCCTGGCTCGGCTCGGTCACGCCGCGCGCGACGAGGCACCGCGCGGTTGCGGGACGAACCCGCAACGCCGACGCGAGGCGACCGACGATCCGGTCGTCGAGCGAACGCAGACGTGCTTGCACCCGCGCACGCTAGTGCGTCGCTCTGACATCGAACCGCGTGAGATCCCCGGTAAAACGCAGATCCCGGGATCGCGCAGCGCGTGTCCGAAACTGAAAACCGCCTCTTCGTTGCGCGAAGAGGCGGCGTTCGAACCTCGAGGCGTTTACTCCGCGGCGGGCGCGTCCATGCTGGTCGACACCGGGTCGTGGACGACGCCACGACGCTTCTTCGGCGGACCCGAGTACCACTTGCGCGAGATGTACATGAAGATCGGCGCGGCCAAGAAGATCGACGAATACGTCCCGACGATCACGCCGATGTTCATCGCGAACGCGAAGTTCTTCACCTCGCCGGTGCCGAAGATGTTCATGATCAGCGTGGTCGCGAACACCGTCGACGACGTCAAGATCGTGCGGACGAGCATCTCGTTGATCGAGATGTCGATGATGCGCTCGACCTTCTTGTCCTTGAGCTTCGCCTGATTCTCGCGAATTCGATCGAACACGATGACGGTGTCGTTGACCGAGTAACCCATCACGGTGAGTAGACCGGCCACGGATGTGAGCGAGACATCGGTCCACGTCACCGAGAACACGCCGATGACCATGATCGCGTCGTGGATCGTCGCGAACGCCGCGCCGGGCGCGTAGCGCACGTCGAAGCGGAACGCGAGGTAGAGCATGATCAGGAAGATCGCGAACACGATCGACTTCGCGGCGTCGTCGCGCAGCTTGTCGCCGGCCTTCGCGCCGACGCCGTAGCTCGACTTCACCTCGGCGGTGACGTTCGGGATCGCCTTCTCGATCTCTTTCTCGAACTCGCGGTCGAGGCCCCACATCGCGAACACTTCGCTGAACTCGCCGGTGCCTTCATCCGCGTGCGTGTACGAGAACTCGTCGCCCGAGTCCCACGGCTTGAGCTCGAGCGCGCTCGCCTTGAACACCGGCGCCGCTTCGGCGTTCGTGATGATCTTCTTCGCGCGCACGTACAGTCGATCGCCGGACCAGTACGACTTCTCGATCTCGCGATCCTTGAACTTGTCCTCGAACGCTTTCTGCGCGCTCGCCTGCTCGTTCTCGGGCAGCGACGTGAACTTCGGCGAGCGCACGATCATGCCGTCGATGTGCTTGCCGTTGTCGTCGTCCCACGAGATGTCGCCGACGTCGATGCCGCCTTCGGTCTTGAGCGCGTCGCGCACCTTGGCGACGTCGACCTTGACGAGCTGATTCGTCGTGTTGTCTTTGAACTGGAACGTGATCTCGGTGCCGCCTTTGAAATCGATCGTCCAGTTCATGTACTGGCCGTGAATCGACTTGTTGACGAACAAGCTCGCGATGCTCGCTCCCATGAGCAAGATCGAGATGATCATCCAGATCTTGAACTTGGCGACGAACGCGAAGTTGTTCCCCGGCGGGAGCAGGTAGCGGAACTTGTGCTTGTGAGTGGCCGCGACGGGCTGTTTTGATTCGCTCATCTTTGTCTCCCCGCCCTCAGATCGAGATCGTCACGAGATGCCCCTTCTTCCTGGCAACGTTCCAGTCGAAGAGGATCCGGGTGACCCAGATGTTGGTGGTGAGGGTGGTGAACACGCCGACGAGCAGCATGACGGCGAAGCCTTTGATCGGCCCCGAGCCGTACTGCAAGAGGACCCAACCTGCGGCGGCCGTCGTGAGCTGACCGTCGAGGATTGCGGAGAACGCGCGCGAGAACCCGAGGTCGATCGCGCCGCGCACGGATTTACCTAGATTCAATTCGTCTCGTATGCGCTCGTAGATCAGGATGTTGCCGTCGACCTCCATGCCGATCGAGAGCACGATCGCG
>DASXEF010001047.1:0-2097 GCA_036490255.1 Kofleriaceae bacterium | reverse complement strand
CGTTCCCATTCGCATCCGTGACTGTTCCGCTATCCGTGTCGACCGTATCGCCGGACCCGAGCATCACCGCAGGCTCGGTCGATGCTTGCGCGAGTGACGGTCCGAGCCCGTTCGACGGCTCTATCGTCTTGCACGTCGTCCCACTCGCTTCGCAGCCGAGCTGGCACAACGTCGCGGTAACCGACATTCCGTCTGCGTTGCACGTCGTCAGCATGCTGTCGCTGCCGCAGGTCACTGCACCCGGGTCGCAGCCGCACACGTCGACCGGGCAATCCGGCGGAACGATCGTGCAGACATTCTTGTCGCCGTCGGATGGCGCGTACTGACCGTTCACGTCGCAGAACGGATACGCGGGGTTCGTGCAGTCCGTGTCCGACATGCACTGGTCCTGCTTCTTCGTGCACGCCGCCACCAACAACAGAACGATCGCGAGCTTTCGCATGTGACCCCTTATCGACACTTACGCACTACGGTTGCCTTGATCGCACAAGACGTCGCCGACCGGAACAATTACCGATTGTTATGATGAGTTTTGCGGCACCTCGGGCGCTTGTCGTTCGCACCAAAGCGTTGCATCCCTTCCGACATGCAAGCCGAGGTCGTCATCATCGGCGCCGGTCCTGCCGGCACCGCGGCCGCCATCCAGTTGGGCCAGCTCGGCGTGTCGAACGTCGTGCTGGTCGATCGACTCGATTTCCCGCGCGACAAGACGTGCGGCAGCGGCGTGTCGCCAAAGGGCATCACCGTGCTCGGCGAGCTCGGTGTCTGGCACGACGTCGAGCCGCGCGCATATCGCATCAACGGGATGCGCGTCGTGACGTCGGGCGGGCGCGAGATCTACGTGTCGGGCGGCGATGCGAATGCCGCCGTGATCTGCCAGCGCCGCGTGCTCGATCAGATCTTGCTCGAGCGCGCGAAGGCGCTGGGCGTGGCGTTCGTGCCGAATTTCGTCGCGCGCGAGCTGATCGATGCGAACGGACGCATCGGCGGCGTGCGTGCGCGCGACGGTCGCGAGATCCACGCGAGGTTCACGATCGTCGCCGATGGCGCGCACTCGAAGCTCGTGATCGAGCGCGGCCCGAAGCACATGATCCACGCGATCATGGGCTGGTGGGATCGCGTGCCGTTTCGCGCGAATCACGTCGAGATGATCTTCGACAAGGACGTGCTGCCGTATTACGGCTGGCTGTTTCCGGAGAGCGAGTCGCGCGTCAACATCGGGATTTGCTACGGCGACGACATTCACGCGAAGAACGCGCGCGAGCTGTTCGCGGCATTTCTCGCGAAGCAATATGCGAGTCGGCTCGTCGGTGCCGAGCAGGTCGGCGACTGGAAGGGCCATCCGATCTCGTATTCGTACGCGATCGATCAGCTGAGCTCGCCGGGCCGATTGATCATCGGCGAAGCGGGGCGCATGACGCATCCCGCGACGGCCGAAGGCATCTATCAGGGCATGCGCAGCGGCATGCTCGGCGCCGAGGCGATCGCGTCGATCATCGGTCGCAGCGCGAGCGAGCACGATGCGTTCGCGACGTTCGAGCGGCGGTGCCGGCGCACGTTCCTGGCATCGTTCTGGGGCGGCGCGCTGATCAAACGCGCGGTGGCGTCGCCGCTGCCGGATTGGATGGCGGTCGCCGGCAAGCCGCTGTTGCGCCGATTCGCGACGCGGCTCGCGAGCTAATCCTCGGCGATCGCTTGCGCGGCTGCTTGCGCCGCGACGCCGCCGACCGCTTGCTTCGACGGGCGCTGCGCGATGCCGAGCGACTTCTCGATGCGCGCGAAACGCTCGAGCATCTCTTCTTGCAGGCGATCGGATTTCTCGTGCAGGTGCGCGACCTCGAGCTCGGCCTTGAGGTTGACCTCGTATTCGATGTCGCTGCGGATGCGATCGCGTGCGGCTTGGCGGTTGCCGCTGAACAACAGCAGCGTCGACAAGATGATCGCTTCGAGCGACACGGTCATCGTCAGCAAGTTGTACGGGAATGGATCGAACGCGATCGGCAGCGTGTTGAACAAGATCCACGCGGCGAAGAAGATCACGTGCAGAGCGAGGAACGTGATGCTGCCCGAGAAGTTTGCGACCCAGTCGGCCGTGCG
>DASXEF010001046.1:0-3309 GCA_036490255.1 Kofleriaceae bacterium | reverse complement strand
TTGCGGCCGGCAGAGCCTTGCTGACAGCCTCGAGCGTGGCGTCCGCACCGACGAGACCGCGTGCGCCGGGATGAGTCGCGACGATCCGGCGTACCTCCACCGCGGCGCCCGGCAACTGAGCGAGCGCACGCGTGCCGATGTCGTCGCTGATGGCCATATCCGAAGGATTGCCGATCGCGAGCAGCGCACCGCCGGCGATCGCGCCTCGTCCCAACTCCAGCGCGAGGCTCGCGCTCGGCGAATACGAGACCGCGACAGCGTCGATGAGATGACGGTTGTCGAACGGCAATGCGTGGAACGGCACGACGTACAGCGAATCACTCGGCACGATCACGACGTGCTTTGCACCTCGAATCGCGTCGGCGAACGGCTCGAGCAGGAGCTTTGCAAGCGCACTTCCAGCATCGTCGACCTCCGCGCCCACGGCGCAGGCGATGCGAAATCCCAGCGCGGTGCGGCGCAGCTCGCTCGTACGAATCGGCGTCGCCGAGACCTGCTTCATGCCGGCACGGGAGATCGCCCAGGCAATCATGAAGTCATCGGCGAATGCGAACTCGATCAGCAGGGTGTCGTCGGGTAGACCGGCCGCAACGTTGTCGAGCGTCGCGATCGCGGCTCGCGGATCGTCGATCAAACGTTCCGGCGTAGACGGCGGTACGAGCTTCGCGAGCTCGCTCTCGAGGTCGGCGATCCGGAACGGTGCGGTTACGGCCTTGGCACGCTCCGTCGCGAGCAGCGAGTGCAGGCGATCGCGCTTCGCGTTGTAGGCGCGCCATGGACTGGAGCCCGCCCGTCGGTCGAGCGCGAGGTCGAGGAGGGCGCGAGCGCGACCCCTTTCGACAAACGAGAACGCGCGCGGACGATCGTCGATGCAGGCGCGTGCAGCGCCGACATACATCGCGTGGATCGGAGAGGTGTCCACGAACCCGCGCTTGAGCACGTCGGCGGTGAGCAAGCTTCTTCGTTCCTCGACCTCCGCGATCGCCTGGTCGAACAACGCGAGCGCACCGCTGCGGTTACCTTCGGCGGATAGCAGCGCCGCCGCATCGGCGAGTCCGTTCCACGGTTGTTCGTCGAGCGTCGCCCACTTCGGATCGAGCGCGATCAGCTGGTCGTAGGCGGCCCGTGCACGCGCGACGTCGCGGACGCGCAGGAACGAGGTCAGCGCATCCTTCAACCGCCGGAGCTTGATCGTCTCGGCGATCGGCAGCGTTGCTGCTCCTGGGACCGCCTGCGTCGGATCGGGTCCACCGTAGAGCTGTTGAAACGCGTCCGAGCCACCCTGATCGTCGCCGTGGAGCGCGAGCGCGAGGCCCTCGTAGCGAAGCGCTTCACTCGGATCGAGGTTGCGCGCGAGCGCGATCGTGTCCTGACACGCGCGAAGCCGCTGCTCCGCCGAGCTATCCGGATCGGATTCGAGATCCCGCGCGCGATACAGCGACGACAGCACCGGCGATGTCAGCGCGACGCGCGAAAGCATGAGCTTGGTCAGCAAGAGCTCGTGGGTTGCTTCGGTCTGAAGGGCAGCGTCGAGCTGAGCGATCACGTTCGACATGCGCATCGCCACGCGGTCGAGGCCGGCGCTGCTCGCACGCTGGTTCTCGAGCGCCCACGCTTGCTGGACAAGCCACGCTCTGCGCGGTGCGAGCTCGGCGGCACCTGCGTCTTTGGCGTGCTCGAGCTGGACGCTCGCGTGCTCCAGCGTCTCCGCGACCGAATTCAGGTCGTTCGCGAGGCGGAACGCATTCGCTTGATCGACCAATGCCTGCGTCGCCAGCAGGTCGCACGACGCTGCCGACAACAGCTCGAAGGCCAACCGGTGGCGCGCGAGCGCGCGTTCGATGTTGCCTTCGAGGTACAGCGCGCGACGGCCGCTTCGCGATAGCAGGCGCGCGCAGCCGAGACCGAACGCGAGGCTGCCATCGGTGACGCACCACGTTCCGATCTCGCGGATCGCGTAGTGATCGATCGGGCCACCCGTCGCCGTCAGCGCGATCGCTGCGTGCGTGCGCGCGAGACGGCGACCGAGCTCGTCGCCAACCGCGGCGAAGCAACGTTCGGCATCACGAGCGAGTGCCGCCGCGCGAACATGGTCGCGCGCCAGCGCGGCGACCCCTGCGCGCGCGAGCGTTACCGTCGCAAGACCGCGTGGCGAGGTTGCATCGCGGAACGCGGCTTCGGCTCGGGCATAGGCGGCCATCGCATTCGCGACCTCGACCTCCGAGACCGGCTCGTACTCGCGCTGCTCGACTCGGTCGTCGAGAGAAGAGTCCGGATTCGGGCTGCCTTCCAGGCACAAGCCGAGCGTCAGCGGCGATTCGACGGAGCAGACCGCCCAATGACCTTCGACGAGCGCGATCTCGCCGACCGCATGCGGATCGCTTGCGGCAGCCGTGCGCGCGAGCTCGATGAACTGGTGCGTCGTGTCGTCGTTGTTGCGGCGATGAAGATCGGCGGCGGCGAGCGGCAACCATGCCGGCGAGCGCGCCGACGACCGCACCTGCGTGCTCGCTTCGCCGTCGAGCGTCGAGGACAGGCCTCGGATCGCGTTCTGCGTCGCCTCGTCGTACCTGGCGCCTGCGAACGAGATCGCGGCGCGCGTCGCGAGCACGTTCGTGAAGCCGACGAGTGCTTCGCAGTCTGCGCGTGCCGTCGCATCGTCCGGACGCGTGTTGAAGGTCGACAGACCGCTCACCGCCTTCGTCAGGTACACGTCACCGTACGGCGCGCCACCCACGACGTACTGAAAGTCGACCCGCTGCGCGTAGCGGTATGCGTGGGACAGCAGCACCGCATCCTGCGGCGGCGTATCGCCGGCCCCGAGCAGCGGGGCGAGCAGGCGGGACGCGGCGCGCGCCTGACCACTCGTCGAGAGCACGCAAGCCCTGGCGATGAGGTCGTCTTTCGCTTCGGCAAGCGCACGCGTGAAGTCGCCGCGCAGATCTTCCCAGAGCAACGAGTTCCCGAGCGCAGCGCGCACGCTCGGCGGAACCAGCGCCGAGCGAGCTGGACCGCTCGTCGGCGGTGGAGGTGGCCGAAGCCGCCCTCGCGCCGTATCGAGCAACGCGATCAGCTTCGGAGCCGTCGTGCGCTTCCGTGCCTCCGCGATGACGGCGAGCGCGTCTTCCCGCTTTCCGAGCGTCACGTACAGGTCCGCGGCGCGCAGTGCGAGCTGGACGTCAACCTCTGGCTTGAGTCCGCCGATCAGCATCGCGCGCGCGGCGGCGACGAGCTGCTCACCGACCGCGTTCGCGATCTTGTCCGCGAGCGCCGCGCGCGCGACGAACGTGATGATCTGTGAAAGATCGT